>CAMLDK010000015.1 GCA_946478995.1 uncultured Candidatus Saccharibacteria bacterium
ACGCTATAACCACTTACCATCTTTAAATATTCAAGCCTTTCTCTTGATATAAATCTAAATATCTGTTAAATTTACTCTACTCTATAAAATTTGCTGATTAAAAGTTCACACGTGTGGATGTTACAGCAAGCTAACAACAAGTTAGGAAGGAATAACACCTTATGGCAGACAAAGCCGACAACAAAAAAGAGGCCAAGAAGCCAGAAACGCCTAAAAGCGTAGGGGCCGCCGCCAAAACCGATAATACTAAGCAGCGCATCAGGATCCGCCTGAAGGCTTATGACCATAAAGTAATAGACCAATCCGCCAAACAGATCGTAGATACGGCTATCCGGACTGGTGCTAATATAATCGGTCCCGTGCCGCTTCCGACACGCAGAAGCACATTTACGGTGATTAAAAGTCCTCATGTATACAAGAAAGGCCGCGAACAGTTTGAAATGCGCGTCCACAAAAGGCTTATCGACGTGCTGGAACCGACGCCTAAGACTATCGACAGCTTGATGAACCTGTCGCTTCCAGCCGGCTGCGACGCCGAAATTAAGATGTAATCATTAACGGGTGGGCAAGAGACCTACTCATGGGAAAAAGATCTAAACCTACCAGCAGTCCGGAATCAAGGCGTGGACGCAGGATTTTCAAATCTCCGGAGCAATACCGTCAGAATCCTGACTTAAGAGCCCCTGTCGCCAGATTCGTAGAGGCTTGTGCAAAAAGCCGGCGTGCCCTTGGTTTGAATATTGCTGTCGACGGGCTGGACAATATACCCGAAACGGGCTCATTTATATTGGGTCCTGATCATCACAGTTTCTTTGATGCCCTTATAGACGGAATCATGCTGGAGGACGGAGTCTACACCGACAGGGCCCGAGGCGAAAGAGAAATATACTTCGCTGCAAAGTCTGAGATATGGGAAATGGGCCCAGGCGGGGTATTGGGACGTATTTTGGAGCCAGGTATAGAGTCGCTTGGCGCAGTAGCTGTTAAAAAAGACGGCGGCGGAACAGAAAAATTTCTACAAAACATGATTTATCTGCTCAATAATCCTACATCCGAAGAAGGAGTCATTCCTATTATTTATCCTGGAGGCACAAGAGTACGCACGGGTGAGACGACCACTATCCGCAGAGGAACAGCCCGCGTAAGCCAGCAGACAGGCACGCCGATTGTCCCGGTAGGCCAGGTTTACACCGAACATGTCTGGAGAACCATAAGGAATCCAGCTGCCCGCTTGGACATAGGTGTCAAAGTCGGTAAGCCTATTTATCCGGAAGAGTTCGCGGCGGCCGACCCGGAAGAGGCTATAAGCAATCAGACCGCCTTTCTACTCGGCTCAATCCAGGGACTAAGCCGCCAAGCAGGCGAAATGATCGAGCAATAAACACTCTTTAGACATATAAACAATATTATGATAAAATATCAATAATTATGACCTCAAAAAATGGCAGTTATCCTGAAGGGATAAATTTTGAGCTAGCTTCTCGAAAAAGAGTCATGGAGCCGGAGCTGATAGAAGGACTAGCCGAGCCTGATGACTCGCAGTATTTTTTTGTAGCGCTGCTTGATAGCGGCGATAAGGTTGTCCGCAAAAAAAGCCAGGTTGAAGGTGTCCAGACAAGAATCGGAAGAAGCGGGATGTATATAGTCCAGTTCGGTATAGAAGATCCCCGTCCTGGCTTTACGCGGGCCGGCAGCGTGGCGTATTTTGAAGACGGCAAATATCTGGGCGAAGTCAAACCGGATAAGGTAGTGCGCATTTCAGAAGGCGAGGTCACTGATGCGGCTGTGGTATCCGGTTTTTTCCTTAAACGTCCTCCGCAAGAACCGCAGGACATGTTGCTAACAGAGTCCCGCGAAAGAGCAACAGGAAGAGAAAGAGCCATATGAACGAAGAGAAAGTCGGGGAAAAGCAGCCTGGCACACCGGTAAATACAGACACCGACAACAAACAAAAAATGTTCGAGGCAATAAGCGTATTGCTGAGCCGCGGATACGCTATATCCAACACTGAGGTCTCTAAACTTGCAGAAGCTTACGGGGTTAACCCTGCATCCGCACCAGGTACGCTTAATACGAGGGCGGCGCAAAGCGTGATGGATGAAGCGGGCGTCATGCCGATTAGAAAAGATAATCTAGGCAGAAAATTTTGGGTAGACGGCAATGGTGCAACTTTGCCCGAAGAAATCAGAAGAACCGAGCAGATTATGCGGGAACAAAGAAGGATGAAGCCTAAAAGTGAATGATGTCGAGAAATAGCGGACTTGCAAGCCCTAAAGTGCTATTCTTTAGGTAAATTATGGGTAAAGCACAAAAGCAAACGGTCTACGCGTTTATAGACGGGCAAAACCTTCATTTAGGCATAAAGAACAATATAGAAAATTCCAAGGGCAAAACAATATATACCGGACAAAAACTGGATTACGGCAAATTTCGCAGATATCTGCGCGAGAAATACGGGGTCAAGCAAGCCTATATCTTCTTGGGCATGGTTCCCGAGCACAACAGTTTATATACCAGCTTGCAGAAAGCGGGGTTCACGCTTGTTTTCAAGCAAGTGCTTTGGTATTACGACGAAGAGGGAGAGCTTATCATCAAGGGCAATGTCGATACGGATATTACGCTTTACTCCTCGGCAAAGTTGATCGGTGAATACGACAAGGCGATTTTTGTTTCAGGCGACGGTGATTTCCTAAGCACTTACCAGTATATAGACGATCTCGGAAAGCTTGGCTATATCTTTGTGCCCAATCGCTTCAAATACTCTCAGTTGCTTAACCACTACCGCAAAAAGATTCGTTTCGTAAGCGATCTTAAAAGCATCCTCAAACCAATAAAAAAGACCAGGAGCGGCGGTCGGAATTCATCCTTAGGCCTGCCTGGTCATGGTGATAATAAAAATATAGCAAACAAGGGCAAGAAAGTCAAAGCTGCAAAACGGCCTTTAACAGATAAGAAAACCAGCCCGTCTAAACCCGACAAACGCTCATAACAAATCAAAAATCCTACAAAAATTATCAAAAAAATGGTATAATATATAAATGAGTAATCTCGAAACGGGACCTTGTAGCGAGTTGGAATACAAAGCGGGTGAACGCAGCCGCTTAATGAGGCCTGAACTTAGCCGAGGATTGAAAGCGAATCCGGCAGCTATCTATACCTGGGTAGTCAAGTTAAAAGAGAGCGGATTTTACAAACAGCCACGATGAAGCCGGCCTTTATCTCGTCGATCTCGAACTTTTGGACGAAGATGGCGACTCTGACCCAGATGAGGATAGTGCCGGCATATATATGGACGGCTTTTACATTGAGGAAGAAAAAGAAGAAGATGAAGAAGAATCCGAGCGCAAAGCTATAACCCTACCCCTTGAAAGCACGGGGGATACAGTCGACACCGGGTATATCAGGCTGCCTAGAGACAATGAAGGCCCGGAGGGTAACGTTTCTGGCATAAACATTGAGGGCGGTTTAGAAATGCTAAATAATCTGGCGAACGGCCAACCAATCGTCTCGCCGCGCTGATACCGCTCTAGGCCGAGCTAACGGGCTAAATATTTTAGGTAAATTACAAAAAACCCCTTAAAAACCATAATCTAAAAATGTTATGCTTTTCTTTGTGCGCGTTAAAGACAAGAGCAAAGACGACCGACCGCGAGAAAAACTTAAATTAAAAGGCTCTTCGGCCCTTTCTGATTTTGAGCTTCTTCAAGCCTTAATTGGCAGCGGCAATAAACAAGCTGATGTTTATAAGATTGCTAGAGAAACTAAAAAGCTTATTCAAAAACACGGTCCGGATATTTCTTACGAACAACTTGAGCAGATAACTGGGTTAGGTTCGGCTAAAATTACTGAGATTCTGGCTGCGTTTGAACTATCCAAACGATATTTGATAGAAAGCGAACAGCCTATTCTTGATTCTCCGGGAAAAGTAGTAGATCAGCTGAGAGATATTCGGGACAAGCAACAGGAGTACTTTGTTTGTCTAACCCTGGATGGGGCGAACCGGCTGATTGCTAAGCGTACTATTTCTATTGGCACGCTTACCGCCAGCCTAGTCCATCCCCGCGAAGTATTCGCTGACGCCATAACCGACCGCGCCGCCAGCATAATAATTGACCACAACCACCCCAGCGGTAATCTAACGCCAAGTAAAGCAGACCTAGATGCAACCAAAAGGCTGAAAGAAGCTGGAGCACTACTGGGTATTAAACTATTAGATCACTTAATAATTACCAAAGCAGAGTTTAGGCGCGCATTAAAATAGGATCTGAAGAAGCTAAATCCTAGTTTTAGGCATTAAATTAGGATTTGCGCGTGCAAGCGAACAGTATTTCTCTCTTCTACTATTACAACAGGGGTAAAAATGGTATAATTAATATATAGTGAGTAGTTTGCAGCAACGTTTTAAGCGTATAGATAATATTCTTTTGGAGGATGCGGGTACAAATGGTCCGAATGATTACATGACCCAGATTTCCTGGCTGTTGTTTCTAAAGTACCTAGATGATTTGGAAGAAACTCGCGAACATGAGGCTCAACTAACCAACAAAAAATACCAACCGTTATTTAAAGAAGAGTTTATGTGGCGCAACTGGGCCGCTCCAAAAGGCTCACATGGTAAAGCGGACTTGTCCAAGCAGCTGGTCGGTAGGGATTTGGTGGAATTTGTAAATCAAAAACTATTTCCATATTTAAAGAAGTTTAAAGAAACTTCCGAAGACCCGCGGTCGCTTCTATATAAAATCGGCGAGATTTTTGGCGAACTTAGCAACAAGGTTCAAAATGGCAACAACTTGCGAGAGGCCATAGATATTATCGATAAAATGCAGTTCAAAACCCAAGAAGAGCTCGATGACTTGTCGCATTTATACGAAGAGCGGCTCAAACTTCTGGGCGGCGCAGGTCGTAGTGGGGAATTTTATACACCGCGTCCGCTAATAAAGACTCTAATCAAAGCAATCGAACCTAAATTGGGCAAAACTATATATGATGGTGCAGCCGGTACAGCGGGTTTTTTAACAGAAAGCTACGAATATCTGCGCCAAAAAGACTTAACCAGCAAGCAGCTGAAGTTTCTCAAGGACGATACCTTTTTTGGTAAGAACAAAAAGCCAGAGCCTTACCTGCTGGGTACAATGAATATGATTTTGCACGGTATAGAATCGCCCAATATGCTGCATACCAATACTCTTACCGAAAACCTCGCCGACATTCAGGAAAAAGACCGCTATGACTACATTATGGCTAATCCACCGTTTGGTGGTAGTGAACGTCCTGAGATTAAACGCAATTTTCCGGTCGAGAGCGGTGAGACGGCAATTTTATTCTTGCAGCATTTTATGAAGATGCTCCGGCCTAGCGGCTCCGCTGCAATAGTCATCAAGAACACGTTTTTATCAAATGTAGACAAAGCTTATAACTCAGTTCGTAAAGATTTGCTAGAAAACTATAATCTGCACACCATTTTAGACTTGCCTAGCGGAGTATTCGGGGCGAATTCTTCTACGGGCGTTAAAACGGTAGTTTTGTTTTTTGACAAAGGACAATCTACGCAGAAAATTTGGTACTACCAGCTGAATGTCGGGCGAAGCTTAGGCAAGACCAACCCATTGAATGAAAAAGACCTGTCAGACTTTCTGGAGAAGTATAAAACCAAGGAAGACAGCGAAAACAGCTGGACTGTAAATGCTATAGATATAGATAAGGCTACCTTTGATCTTTCTGTAAAGAACCCAAACGCACCAGCAGAGGTCGAACTCCGCGAAGTCTCGGAAATCTTAGACGAAATACAGCAGCTTGACAAAGAAACCGCCAATATCTTAAACAATATTGAATAATATCTAGTTTCTCTATCTGTTAAGTAAAATCTCCGTATTATTCAATAAAAAACAATTAATACGGTCTTTCTTTTGTCAACATATGTAACGCAGAAACAAAATACTTATTGTCTACCTAAACACCTGAAAATTAGATTAACCAATCAGCGCAAATAATAGGCCTTGACAACCTAAAGGGTTTTGATTTATCATATTAAATATAAGTAAGGAGATTTATGACAAAAAGTAAAAATGACCCCCTTTCAGCTCTTATAGACGAAGACGCATCTGAAATAGATAGAAGTAAGCTTACGGAAGTTTTAAAACCTTATTTGGTCTTTGATAAAGAAGGCCAGCTAAGTTTTTTGAAAGATTTTAATAAGTTGACGAATGACGGCAAGATACAAATTTCTCTTTTAGCGTCTAAAGCCAAAAACCTTCTTGGATTAACGGAAGAAGAAGGAATGACACCAAAAGAAATAATTACCTTAGATATAATGCCAGAAGGTAGCGTTAAATCAACTTTGAAAAAATTATTAGAAAAAGACAGAAATATAAAGAAAACTAAAGACGGAAAATACTTTATACCGAATTATAGACTATCGGATATATCCAAAGAAGTAACGAATGACAAAAGCGATGGACGATAACAACATGGACGATTTAGGTAAAAGACTATCAGACCTTGAAGAGCGAGTTAAGCAACTTGAACAAAGTCATCACCAAGATTCTAATTCAACCAATAAGGCTAAAGCAAAGTCAATTAAGGAATATATTATTGAACTTAGCCCCAGCGATGATATCCAAAGGACCTTGGTCGTAGCTTCCTATCTTGAAACCCATAAGGAAATGACTAGCTTTACGGCCGAAGATATAAAAGCATATTTCCGTGAAGCACGATTAAAGCCCCCGTCTAATGTAAACGACAAAATTAATAAGAATGTGGCAAAAGGTTGGCTAATGGATGCCGCCAAAACAAAAGACGGAAAGAAGACATGGAATCTTACCATGACAGGGGAGCAAAAAATAGAAGCAGGATTCAAGGGAGATGGTTAAAAATGAATAAAACAGACACAGAAGACATAATTGCAAGAATAGAGAAGCTCGAAGAAGCAGTTTTTGGTGATGAAAAAGAAGTTGTAGCCCTAAAAGCTCCAGGTAAACCTATTACATTGGTTGAACTTGCTAGAAATCGCTTACTTAAGAATGGTCAACAGAAGGTTGCTGTTATTGTAGGCTATAACGAAAAAATCTTTAACGAGAGCCCTATTGCCATGTCAGCAATTAAAGAGTTATGGAAAAAAGGGAAATTTGTAGGAAAATGTGATCCCAAGCTGCTAGAACGAGCTTTGCTTGAGGGCTTAGTTAGAGAACCGGAAGATAATGTTTATGACCTTGGGCAAAAAGGGGAAGACTTTTTTGAAGAAATCTTAAGGAGCAAAAATGGCAATTAGCGATAAAGAATTTGAAGATTTAAAGAGACGTGTTGAAAAGCTTGAAAAGACAGCTTTGTTTACTGATAACAAAAAAACAAAAGCTGCGATAAATCATAACGGTATTAACTTTAGTTTAAATGAGAGAGCTTTTGCTAATAAATATGGAAAAGACAAAAGTCCGAGCAAAAAATTCGGAATATTAATAGCATTTCATGCTCGCGGAGATGCATCGATAGAAGTTTCGATGAAACAGATTCAAACTAGCTGGGATCGTATGAAGTCTTTATTGGGAAACTTTAATCGTAAATACTCTACAGAAGCTAAAACTTTTGGGTGGGTGAATAGTCCGAAAAAAGGTTTCTATACTTTAGCGCCTGGATGGGAAGAGGTTTTCAAGGATGCCAGCAGTAAACGAAAAACTGACTGAATATATATCAAAAATAGACAATTTTCATTCACTGCCTCCTGCCGAACAATTTATCTTAGCAGTTAATTTTATTACTGCAGTTCAAAAATCTCCCGTCGCAGTCTTGAATGATATTAAAGATTTCTACACCCAAGCTGGACTTAATATTCCAGGTAATTTTGGCGGTGAAATAAGACAGCTTACTCGCAAGCCAAAAAGAATAATTAAAAAAAACAATAAATATACTCTTACCCAATATTCAAAGAGATGGGTAGAATCAGCTATCGGCAATCAAAATAGAACTGTTCCAAAAATCAATGAAGAAGATAAATTCCTTGCTAAAAAAGTTGATAAACTTAGCATCAATAAACTTAAAGTTAGTCGACCTGTCCAAGCTGTTATAAATCAAAGAGTTGATGAAATCGAAAGATGCATGAAAATTAAAGCCCCTTTGGCTACAATCTTTCTATGCGGTAGTACCTTAGAGGGCTTGCTATTAGAATATGCAAATCTACACATAGCTGACTTCAATAGAGCAACGAGCGCACCAAAAGATCGCAATACTAGAAAAGTCTTGCCGTTAGCGCAGTGGAAACTGACGCAACTTATCGATACGGCTTCCAAAATCGGCATAATAGACGAAGATGTAAAAAGGTTCAGCGACAATTTAAGAGAATTTCGTAATTACATTCATCCCAACAAGCAAGTAAGTGTAGGTTTTAACCCAACTATGCACACGGCAGAAATATGTCATAAGGTTTTAGAAATTGCTATAGTGCAGCTTGGAGAAAATGGCTAATGAAAAGTGTTTTACTTGTTGCTGTTGATCAAGGAGTAGATCTAGCAATTTTAAAAAGATTACAAGCTGAAAGTAAGATCAAACTTCAGCAAGTTAGAGATATTGAGCAAAGATTCAAGCATGTATTAGAGCATGGTCAGCCTTTTCAGCTAGATCATTCTTCGCTGGACGGACCGGATATGCTAGCAGACAATAATGTAAATGATGTGCAGAATATGTTTAGCAAAAATCAGCAAAATGATTTTCTACATATATACTCTGGGCATCAAATCCGAGCAGATTATTTTGTGACAAATGACAGGACAGATTTTATCTTAAACTGTCGAAGAGAAAAATTAGAAGAACTCATGCCAGGTCTTAAAATTCGTACTGATGAGGAATTTCTGAAAGAAATCGGAGAAAAAAAATGAAAACTGTTTTACTCAGTGATGTATGTGAATTTAAAAGAGGTCTTACATATAAAAAGACCGATGAAGTTGATTTCTCAAGCAATATAGTGCTCCGAGCTAACAATATAGATTTAAAAACTTTTGAACTTAAACTTACAGGATTGAAATATATTAAAGATGATATTCAAATCCCAGCTTCTAAGAAGCTTCAAAAAGACAGTTTATTAATATGCACGGCAAGCGGAAGCAAATCACATCTAGGTAAGGTTGCGTATATTGATAGAGATTACAATTATGCATTCGGTGGATTTATGGGATTATTAATACCAAATAAAAGTCTAATCTATCCTCGTTATTTGTATATTCTCCTTACATCTCAAAGCTTTAGAAAGCATCTTTCTGATCTAACTGATGGTGCAAACATAAATAATCTCAAATTTAGCTTAATTGAAAAATTTCAATTTTATTTGCCAAAGCCTGAAGAGCAAAAGCGGATTGTAAAAAAATTAGATGAAGTTTTTGTGAAGATTGGAAAAGCAGAAGAAAATATAGAAAAAAACCTAAAAAACACCCAAGCATTATTTGTCGCTAAACTAGAAGAAATATTTGGCGGTCAAGGCAACATTCAACCTATAAAAGAATTTGCAGAAGTCAAAGGCGGTAAAAGGGTTCCAAAGGGCGAAAAGCTATTGACGGATAAAACAGACTATCCTTATATCAGGGTTACGGATTTTAATGATCAGGGTAGCGTAGATTTAGATGACATACATTATGTAAGTGAAAAAGTTTATGAAAAGATTGCTAGGTATACAATTTCGACGGAAGACTTATATATAAGTATTGCAGGTACAATCGGCAAGACTGGAATAATACCTACAGAATTGAACGGTGCAAATTTAACCGAGAATGCCTGCAAGATTGTTCTAAACGAAAATGTTGGCAATAAATATTTGTACTATTTTACGAAGACAAAATCTTTTCTTGAACAAGCAGGTTTATCCACAAGAACTACTGCAATGCCTAAAATGGCTCTCAGCAGGGTAAAAGAGATAGAAGTACCAATAGCCGATATATCGGACCAGTTTTCTCTTGTTACTGAATTTGATAAGCTTTCCAATCAGATGCAAAAACTGCAAAAACTTTATCAGCAAAAACTCGACAACCTGGAAGAGCTCAAACAATCCCTCCTAAAACAAGCCTTCTCCGGGAAGCTGTAAGGTATAATCTAGCCATATGGGCAGAAACGAAGCCACTACCAGACGAGAGCTGATTGATCCTATGTTAGATATGTGCGGCTGGGGGCATAACAAAACCGAAGGTTCCCAAGTAGTCGCCGAACATTACTTTACTGACGGCCAACTACTAGGCGCCGGACAGCGTGGAAAGCGTAGCTTTGCTGACTATTTACTGGTTTATAAGAATCAAAAGCTAGCAATAGTTGAAGCAAAAAAAGAAGACGATGAAGTAACAGAAGGCCTGGAGCAAGTCAAAAATTACGCTAAAAAGCTTGGTATTCGATTCGTATATTCTACTAATGGACATGGTATTTACTTGTTTGATATGCAGGAGGGCAGGGGCAAGGACGTTGAACGATATCTGGAACCAGAGCAGCTATATAATGCAGTAAATGGCAAGCTTAATGCTAAACAAGAAAAAGTATTAAGCGAGCCGTTCCATAGAACAAAGTTTATGCCGCGATACTATCAAGAAAATGCTATAAACAGGGCTTTAAGATCTATCACAGACGGCGAAGATAGGGTACTTTTAACATTAGCTACAGGAACCGGGAAGACCTTTATTGCCTTCCAGATTGTATGGAAACTGTTTAACGCTAGATGGAATCGACGCGGGAATGACTTACGTCCTAGAGTGCTATTTTTGGCAGACAGAAATGTGCTGGTTGAACAGGCCATGGGAGATTTTAACCCATTGGAAGACGACATTGTGCGTGTAAATGGCGAGGCTATTCGCAAGCGTGGTAAAATCCCAACAAACGGAAATATTTTCTTCTCTATATACCAGGCTATGACGGGCGGCCCAATCGATAAACCATTTTATAGTGATTACCCAAAAGACTTTTTCGACCTGATTATTATTGACGAGTGTCACCGTGGGGCTGGTGAAGAAAGTAATTGGCGGGCAGTGCTTGACCATTTTACGGCAGCAACTCATTTGGGACTGACAGCTACGCCAAAGAGGCAAGACAACATCAATACGTATCAATATTTTGGTAAACCAAAGTATACATATTCATTACAACAAGGTATAAAGGACGGATTTTTAACACCATTTAAAGTTAAGCGGATCGAAACTACCATGAATGAATATAGATATACCGCAGACGATGAGATTCTAGCCGGTGAGGTGGAAAAAGATGTCTATGAAAAGAAGGATTTTAATCGGACTATTCGTATACGGGAACGCGAAGAGCATTATGTCAAAATAATGTTAGATCAAATCGATCCGACGCAAAAAACAATAATCTTCTGTGTAGACGAAAAACATGCTCTATTAATCCGCGATTTGATAAATGAACATAAAACAAGCTCTCATCCTGACTATTGTGTGCGGGTTACGTCTAGGGAAGGTAAAGTTGGCGACGAGTTTTTAAGGCAATTCCGGGATAATGAAAAAACAATCCCGACTATCCTAACAACTTCGCAGAAGTTATCTACTGGAGTGGACGCACGCAATGTGCGGTTTATTGTATTGATGCGTAATGTTGGCTCGATGGTAGAATTTAAGCAGATTATTGGGCGCGGAACGCGAACATACCAAGATAAAGACTTCTTTACCATAATAGATTTTAATGACAATATTCAACACTTTTCAGATCCGCAGTGGGACGGCGAACCAATTGATGATATTGAGATTGACGAACCCGGACCAATTGAAACAGGAGGAGAAACCGAAACTGGAGAAGTAAACGAACCTGAACCACCATATGGTCCAGGTGAGACAGGTGAAGAGGGCGGTGAAGAAGACGAACCGCCGAAGAAATTAGAGATAAAACTTGCTGATGGAAAAATTCGGAAAATTACTCATACTGTCCAAACAATTTACTTTGGTGCCGACGGTAAGCCAATGAGTGCTAGAGAATTTTTAGAAAATATATTTGGCGCCTTACCTCAATATTTTGCGAGTGAAGAAGAATTGCAAAAAATATGGTCAAATCCAAGAACTCGACAGAGATTGTTAGAAGAGTTAGCTGGCAGCGGATTTGATGAGGATAAATTAAAGTCGCTTAAGAAGATAATTGATGCGGAAAATAGTGATATGTATGATGTCTTGCGTTACGTAGCATTTGCTAAGGAGGCTTTAAGCCGTGAATATCGAGCTGATAATATTAGCTCTGGCTATTTTTCGGAATTAAGTGAGGATGAGGAGACATTTGTACGTTTTGTGTTAGACAAATACGAAAAAGATGGCGAACGAGAGCTATCTGAAGAAAATTTGCCATCGCTGTTAAAGCTTAAATATCATTCAACCCATGATGCTATAGCAAAACTAGGTAAACCTGAGGAGATAAAAACTGATTACCTAACACTTCAAAAAGAACTTTACGAAGTTAAATCTTAATAAATTAAATAATAAAAACTCTATGAGGAAGTTTAACTAATAAGGGTTTCGGGGGATAGTTGGTGGTATTGGTTGAAGATTGCCCCAAGGTTTTCTAGGGCTGCGCCGGTTTCATCTATGTGCTCCGTAGCTATTGTGCGCTTTACCAGATCTGCTATGTATGGAGCGGTAGGGGCCGCGCCGGCTGCAGGAATAAGGCTGAACTCCGGACCGTTAGGATGAACCACTTCGTTGCCTTCCCAGCTAAGATATAATGCTGAAGTTTCGACTGACAGCTCATCGAAGCCGGGTACCAACACCTCCTCCAGGTCAAAACCTTCTCTTATTTCCGACATGTTTTCTTCATCGCAAATCACCTCTCTTATAGCGTCAAACTGCTGAGGGTTCAAAAGCATGGCCGAGATGGAGGCCCCAGTGTCAGGATCGACGATGCATTCATATTTGCTGTCCGGCTGCTGCCGGCCGGTTTCCCGAATGATTTCTATGGCTTCCTCCCTTGACGCCCCGGTAGGCCAGCCCAAACAGTAAGAAAAACCCCCGACACAATCTAAACTGCCGGAATCATTAACCGCCCAACTCCTTTGCCACCAAAAATCCATATCCAAGGGCAGGGAGTCGCTTCTGCAGTGCACGGACGTTTCATCTCCCGTGCGAAGCAGTTCTAAGCCATATGCTCCGACCGGCTCTAATTCTCTGATTTCCGCCATAGTTGAAACATTATATATTGCCACCTCGTAATTACATAGGTGCTAAAATAAGCGCAGATATGACAAAGGGGAGCAATATAGAGGCGATTGAAAAGGCGACTGGCAGATCCTGGGAAAAGTGGTTGGAATTCTTTGAGAGTATCGGCGCTAAGGACCTATCGCACACTGAGATAGCTAAGAAAGTAAATGAAACCGGCACCCCAGGCTGGTGGAGCCAGTCGGTAACCGTGGCTTACGAACAGCACATAGGCAGGCGCAAGCCCGGCCAAAGACCGGACGGAAAATTCGATGTTTCAGCCAGCAGAACCATTGAAGGTACAATGGATGAAACTTTGGATAAATGGCTGGAGCTTGTCGAAGACATCAAGGAGTTCAACGGCGTGAGGCTGGAAGGAGAACCCGGCATAAGCAAGACCGAAAAGTGGCGGAATTGGCGCTGCGCGCTAAGCGACGGCTCCAGGGTTGTCGTAGGGATTTATCAGAAAGCTCCAAACAAAGCGGGGCTAGGCCTTGCGCATGAAAAACTGGCTTCAGCACAATTAGCCGAACAACAAAGAAGTTATTGGAAAAGCTTTCTCCAAAAACTATAAGTATTCACTGGCGACTATACCTTCAGAGCAAAGCGAAGATGTGGCTGTTGCCGCTTAAGTAACCGAACAATAGATAGTTGCGTAAAACACAAAATAAGTTTATATTTATAAGATGCTTAAACCTCAAAAAGGACGCAGGATACACACTTTTGCTACCTCTCATGCGAGAGCAAGCGCTATAGAAACCGTTGCAGGGCAATATAAAGAAGAGTTGGAAGTTTCCGTTGAGCCCATAGACACACCTGAGAAAGCCTCGAATGCCGCCAGAAGGTCGTTTCAGGAAATTGAGACGACAGGTGCCGGAGGCTACAACAGGGATTTAGATGAGATCATTGCCAGGTACGAAAGGTTAGGCGCTACCGGTGCTGCCTCTATGGTACAGCTAGGAGTAGCTAAAGACGGTGGCTTTGATTTCGTTACCTTCCATCAAGAAGTAGACGATATCTTAGGCCCCGAAAACGCCCAGCCGAGAGTAATGTAGGTCCAGCCGGATACCTTTGCTGCTTATAATAAGTAGCATGAAGAGAGATTTTATACTGGCCTTTTTTAAAGACAAAGACGGAAAAATAAGTATTATCCAATGGCCCAACGCACCGATTTTGCTTTGGGCGGGGTTTTCCATGCTGTCTAAAGTAGCAAATAAAGAAATAAGCTCAGGAATCTCCTTAATCGCTACGGTATGCCTGTTGTATTGGACTTATTTGGAAATAACCGAAGGAACAAGCCCGTTCCGGCGGGTT
>CAMLDK010000016.1 GCA_946478995.1 uncultured Candidatus Saccharibacteria bacterium
GAGCCTCTTTTTCGGAGTGTTCTTCATTTTCTAATGCTTGGGCTAAGCTTGGTTCAACCGCGGTAGGTGTAATGTCCTTTGTATCATCGTCAGGGATGCTGACAGGTATAGATGTAACGGAAGCTGCGGGGTTTGCGTCAGTTGGAGGAGGCGGAGGAATGTCACTTGAAGGTGGCGGAGCTACAGGCTCAGGGGCCGGGGCCGGTGGAGCTTCCGGAGGCTGCGGCGGTTCAACGGTAAGGGACGGGGCTGGCTGTACGGGCTCTGGTGCGGGAGCCGGTACTTCCTCCTTAGGTGGTTCAACCGGTTTTTCCGCTTGAGGTTCTGGGGGTTGAACGGGAGTTTCCGGCGACGCGGGCGAGGCGGGTTCTTCCTTTGGCGTCCCGCCGGAAACCATTTCCTGGGCTGCGGCACTCTCGGCTTCTTGGGTGGACTCGCTGGGATCGTCTAGTATCTGATGGACTGCTTTGGTGACGTCTTCCAGCGTAACCTGGCTTTTAACCAGATACATATCGGCGCCGAGCTTATCGGCCCGGGCTTTGTCTTCGGCTTGGGAAAGAGCTGTCATCATAATGACTTTCGTGTCTCTGGTTTCCGGTGCGTTGCGCAGGATATCAAGCATATCAAAACCGCTGACTTTGGGCATCATGATATCGGATATGATCAAGTCAGGTTTTTCTTTTACGGCTATGGCTAATGCTTGTTCACCGTCTGGAGCAGATACGATCTCATACCCCTCGGCTTGCAGGCGCGCGCCGTATATCTCCCTCAGGTTATTGTCATCTTCAACTAATAGGATTTTTTTTGTTTCGGCCATTTTGATTTTATCTCTCAGATATCATATTAAAAAATATTCTTCTTATGATTTAATTGTATCATGTTTGCGCCAGTGAAGAAGCTTCTGTCTTTTTTTGTAAATCCTGGGCTTGGGATGCGGTCAGCCTGGGTAAGTTGATGTAAAATGTCGTGCCTTTGCCCAGCTCGCTCTCAGCCCATATGTTTCCTTTATAAAGCTCGATGATTTTCTTGCATATGAAAAGTCCTAGGCCGGTTCCACCGACAGACCTGGTAGCGGAGTTATCCACTCGGTAAAATTTCTGGAATAGGTGCGGTAAATCTTCTTTGGATATACCCGGCCCGGTGTCCGAGATGCGTACTTGCACGACCTGTTCATTGCCTGTCAAACCTAACTTTATACCACCTTCCTCGGTGTATTTGACGGCATTGTCGAAAACATTGGTGATAACTTCCCGGACCCGGTCAGGATCGGCGTAGGTATAATAAAACGGCTGGATAGTCTTTTGGTTGCTTACCGGGTTGACGGTGTCGATGATTTCACTGCCCTGTTCTGCGGTGGTATTTAGTATAAACTCTACATCCAGCCCCTTTTTCTCGGCGCCGAATCGGAGGTCGTCGGCCAGCTGTTTAACAAACTCGCCCATCTCTATGGGCGCCGGATGGCTGGTGAGGCGTCCGTCTTCTGCCTTGGCGCTGGTCAGAAGGTCTTGGAACAGCTTGCCCAAGTGCTGGGTGCTGGCATGCGCCTTGTCTAAAAATTCCCTCGCTTTAGGGTCGATCTTGCTGACTTTATCGTTCAGCGCCAGAGCAAGGTAACCTTCGATAGCGGCTACCGGAGTGCGCATTTCATGGCTGGCGGTGCTTATGAATTCTGCTCTGCGCTGTTCTTCGCCTTTTTCCGAGCTTACGTCTCTGAAAACCGCGATAGCACCGATGATCCTGTTATCTTTTTCTTTCGGCAGGACAACGGGCGAGATTACAAGTGATACATATTTTCTTTCGTCTTTGCGGTTCAGCATGACCAGAGTTTTGTTGAAGCGCTTTTTTTGTGCTAAGACCTGGGAGAACGGATGTTGCTCATCGGGTATCATTTCTCCGGTCTTTTCATCCGTAAGCAGACGGATGATTTTTCGCGCGTCGAAATTCTTAACTTCTTTTTCCGGCCATTCGGTCATCTGGGCGGCAGCGCTGTTGATAAATGTGATTTTGGAGCTTGTATCGACTACTATGATGCCGTCAGAGATAGATTGGATCAGGATGTTGGTCTGCTGCTCCCTGTCCACCAGCTGGCCGGATAGCTGGTCTATCCTCTCAGATGATTCGGTTATGAACCGGTGCCGCCAGAAAAAATAGCTGAAAAGCGCAACGGCCATCGCTCCTAATATAAGTATCAGTCCCATAGGCTTCAGGTTGGAAAAGTCAAATTCTATCTCAAGTAATATATATATGAAGCTGACGAGCATAGCTCCGAGCGATATGACGAAGCCGTGCATGCCGACGACCCAGCTGGTTATGAGCCAGGTAATTAAAAAGACCATAGAGCTGACGGACTGGTTGGTCTCGTTGAAAACGTTCATGAACGGCAGAACCATCATCAGCGAGCCTACGAACGAAGCAAGCGCCAAGCTTGCCTTGGAAATGAACCAGTAAGCAGTAAAAAGATAGACCAGTATCCCTATAGACATGTATAAGACGGCGTCATTCAAACCGTAAGTGGCCTCTAGGTTGAGATGAGGGAATTTCCGGGAGATTATGTAAGCCGCTAAAAACGCGACGTTAAGAATAACCCATAACGCCCACAAAAAGCGGTACCATCCCTTAGAGACATGCTGCATCAGTTCATCAAGCATTTGCTCTAAATTATACTCCAAACGCTTATGCTTGAGCTAATCTGTTATACTGGAGTTCTTGTAATACTAGCCTGCGGCCCCTTCGTCTAACGGCTAGGACACCAGGTTCTCATCCTGGCAATAGGGGTTCGATTCCCCTAGGGGTCACCATGAATCTAATCTCCTTTCTATATAGGGTCGCTCTTGAATTTTGTCAGGTAGCCTAGATAGCTGGTTAGAAGATGCAGCAGGAACCAGATGATTATTATAAGGATGTACTGCTTGGCCTCTAAGACGACTATCATTGAGCTGAAAAGCAATCCGCCGATTATATAGTCCAGCTGGTCGAACGGAAACCAACTTTTACCCGAAATTACATTTATTTGTCGTTTAAAGAAACTTTTGACTAAATCTCCGAACAACGCTCCAAAAGCTAATAGCACTCCAATCCACAGCGAAAGCTCGCTATAATCGAGGCCGCCGCTGACTTCCCTTGCCCACTGATAACTTTCATAAGCTTGGACTTGCAGGGCGAATATTAAAAATCCGGCAAATGTGCCGCCGACCAATCCTCGGATGGTCTTGTGCGGGCCAAGTACCGGCTTGCCTCGGAGTTTCAAGCCGAGATCAACCGGCGTCTTCCATTCAGACAGAAGCGGTGCTTTGGCAATTAATACGGGCACAACATTGGCGATACCGGCCGGCAGAAAAAACCAAATCGCGAATAAGATATCATTCATCAAATTTTCCTCAGATAAACAATTAAGCGCTCGAACATGGCATAAGTTGCCAGCAAGGCAACGATTGAAGTAGCCAGCAGCAGGTTGTCAAACAGCAGTCCGGCCGCAATAAGCGCCATCCTGATTTCGAACGACGCTACGCCTTCGGAAAAATAACGGTTTATCTTGTGGTGGTCACTCAGTTTATTGTTAATGGCTAAGGTTACTTCGGATTTAGCTTTGGCATAGCTGACACTCAAGGATGCGCCCAGTGCCAGAGCGGCTAAAAACGCCCACTCAGGACTGTCGGATTGGCTTAAGTAGTAAGTGATAGCGCTGAAGATCAAAGTCTCTTTTATCCTGTCCGAGGAAGCGTCGTAAACCATGCCTTTCGGCCCGGCGGACTTTTGCAGGCGGGCCAGCTCGCCGTCCAGCACATCAAAAAGCCCGAAGAATACCAGTAAAATCCCGGCAACAAGCAGCTGGTCCGACATTATGAAAAACGCTACCGGTAAATGGCCGGCCAGACTAAGACTGGTAATGAGATTAGGGCTGACTTTGCCATTTGTTTTTCGATTTAAAAAAACAGCCAAGCGCCGGATCATTAATCTTACCGATTTGCTCGCTGTCTCTACTAGCATACTTAACGATTTTAACATTCCCGGAAAAAAAGCTGGCACTGATGGGCGAACATGCTGTTTGGTGATAATCTAATAAGGTGTTAAATATGCATAGGTCAAAGGTGGCTGACTGGCATGATGTCAAAGGCGAAGAGCGTAATATTTGGCAGAAGCTGGCCTTTCGATCTTATGGTACGCTTACCCCGGCCAATTTTGTAAGTCTGGTCGGCGGTGCTCTGGCGATTTATGGACTTTTTTTAATACTTAATTCGGAAATAGTCAGCGGTCTTTTGCTTCTGACGATCGGCCGTATCGCCGATCTTCTGGATGGGATAATAGCCGAGTACACTAAGACTAAAAGTCCGCTTGGCGAACTGGTTGATGCTGTAGCGGATAAGCTGGTGATAGCTGTGGCGATAATAGTGTTTGCGGCCCTGGAGCTCGTACCTTGGCCGATCGTTGCCTTAATAGCCATCCAGAATATTTTTACAGGTTTGGCAGTTGTGATCGGCAGGCTTAGGAACATCCGCATACATCCTTCAAAATACGGCAAATATTCTACGGCGCTGGCCTGGGTTACGCTGATTTTTTATCCTTTCGGCCAGTGGATCAAAGATAACGAAAACTCGATGACCGGAATTATATTGATTGTTATTTCCCTGGCGTGCTTTGGGGCTTGGCTTTTCGCCGGATCAATAGCCAGCGTCAGATACGCTAAAGCGATAAAGGATAAAAGATGAAGAAAACCCAGAGCAATCTTTATAGCTTTGAGAAGTTCATCGTAATTTATAATCCTGCCAGCACCAATTCCCGCCGGTCAAGGAAAAGAATAGCCGAGCTGAAGGATTTATTCCCGTCAAAGGAAGTTGTGGTCACGGAAACTTCGCCTGACGGCTATGACGAGAATAGGAAGATTATAGTCAGGCTTGCCCGTAAATTCGACAAGAAAACTGTTGTCTTCATCGCTGCCGGCGACGGTACGGTCAGTGCTTTCCTTGATGCCTTAATGACAAGCAAATCCGTATCACCGCAAGCGAAAAAAGTACCGATCTTGCCGCTCTGGGGCGGTAACGCGAACGACCTGGCTTATATGATAAACGGCCGTCCGGGCAGGCTGACCCTTAAAACTATTTTTGAGCAAGGCAGCATAGTACCTATCTATCCTATGAGCGTAAAACTCAGGGACAAAAACAAATCACAGGAGAAAATAGCAGCTTGTTACGTAAGCTTCGGAGCATCGGCCTATGCTACCCAGCAGGCTGAGCTTCCGAAGAACAAGAAGAAAAAAATCCATGCGCTCCCCGGCACCAGGATGATCACGGAGTTTTTCGTAGTGGCCGGTTCCCTGCTGAAGGCCAAGACCTTCACGGTACGGATAAACGACAGGCAGCAATCTATTTACGAGCGTATATTCGTGAACGGATCCAGGATAGCCAAGCTTGACCGCCTGCCGATAAAACTCAACGAAAAAGCATTTTATGAGGCGACGATTGAACGGAAACATCCGAAGGCCTTCATTTCCCTGCTATCGGCGCTTAAAATCTTGCGCAACCGCAGCTACGGCGAAATTACCGGAGAAGACCGGTCCTTTACCTTGAATGAAGATGCTTGGTCTCAGATAGACGGCGAAGTTATGAAGCTGTCAAAAGGCACTGAGGTGGAAATAAGCCTTAACACTAACCCGTTCTATGTGATAAGTACGAAACTTTAGTCCCTATCGCTTATTTTGTTATACTAGATTTAAGTAAGAGAGGACGTCTTTGTTAAGTGAAATTTTTTGTTGATACTGCCAACTTGGATGAGATAAAAAAAGCCCAGGAACTCGGTGTTTTAGACGGAGTGACTACGAACCCAACCCTTATGGCCAAGGTGGGTATAAAAGGGCAAGACAAAATAATGACTCATTACAAAGCCATATGCGATGCGGTTGATGATAATGTAAGCGCGGAAGTCATTGCTACGGATTTTGAAGGCATGATGAAAGAAGCCCATGAACTGGCTAACATAGATAAGAAGATCGTCGTCAAAGTTCCTATGACTCCGGACGGAGTGAAAGCGATCAAAGCCTTGTCCGCTGAAAATATCCGTACTAATTGCACGCTTATTTTCAGCCCGTCGCAGGCTATGCTGGCCGCAAAAGCCGGCGCTGACTATGTAAGTCCTTTCATCGGACGGTTGGATGACGTCTCGGCAGACGGCTTGCAGCTTATTGCGGATTTAGTAACGATTTTTTCCCAATACAAATTCAAGACTCAGATATTGGTCGCCAGCGTACGTTCGCCCATACATGTCGTTGAAAGCGCCAAAATGGGAGCCGACGTGGCAACAATTCCCTTCTCTATTATTAAGCAGCTGTTCAAACATCCCTTGACTGACAGCGGCCTGAAGAAATTCATCGAAGATTACGAGGCTTCCCAGAAATGAGCGCCGATCAAAAGGCCGCAGATACCATCAGGATTTTATCTGCCGCCATGGTGGAAAAAGCCAACTCGGGCCATCCCGGCGGGCCTATGGGCGCGGCGGACTTTATCCATATTTTATTCTCGGAATTTATGGTTGAGAACCCGGACAACACACATTGGCCATGGCGCGACCGCTTCTTTTTAGATGCCGGGCACATGTCGCCGATGCTTTACAGCATCCTGCATCTTACGGGCAAGATTCCGGCAGATGAGATAAAAAACTTCCGCCAGCTTGATTCTAAAACACCGGGTCATCCTGAGCGCGATCTGAAATATGGGATTGAAAATACGTCGGGTCCGCTTGGTCAAGGCCATGTTTTTGGAATCGGCGCGGCGATCGCGGCCAAATTCCTGGAAGCTCGCTTCGGTGATTGGCAGGCACATAATATTTACTGCTTCATTTCTGACGGCGGTATTCAGGAAGAAATCAGCCAGGGAGGCGGACGTATAGCCGGATATCTCGGCCTGGGGAACTTGATAATGTTTTACGACTCTAACCATATTCAGCTTTCTACCGAAACGAACTCAGTCACCCATGAAGACACCGCTAAGAAGTATGAAGCCTGGGGCTGGCAAGTTCTTAAGATTGATGGCAATGACCAAGATGAAATACGTTCTGCCCTAAAGAAAGCTCAGAGCGAAAGTAACAAACCGACGCTGATAATCGGCGATACGGTCATGGGTAAAGGTGCGCTTACCGATTCAGGCGATAGTTTTGAGCATCAGGTCAGTATGCACGGCCAGCCGATGAGCAAGGCCGGCGCCGATTTTGAAAAAACGGTCGAAGCCTTAGGCGGTGATGTAAGCGATCCGTTCGCGATCCCGGATGAAGTCAAGGAACTTTATAAAGAGTCTGCCGCTCGCAAAAAAGCCGAGGTTATTGCCAGGCAAAAGTTAGAGTCCCAGTGGCGAGAAACCAATGCTGACCTGTCAAAAGCTCTCGACCAGTTTCTGTCCGGTAAAGCGCCGAAACTTAACTGGGAGTCCATAGCTTCCGATCAAAAGAAAGGCGTCGCTACCCGTGCCAGCAGCAGTTTTGTCCTAAGTAAATTCGCTGAAGAAGTTGGCAATATGATTGTGATGAGCGCCGATCTTGCCAACAGCGACAAAACTGATGGATTTTTAAAAAACTCCAAGCCTTTGCAGGCTGGCGATTTTTCCGGTGCTTTCCTCCACTGCGGCGTATCTGAGTTTACTATGGCCGCTTTAGCTGTTGGTATGAGCCTTCATGGTGGAGTGATCCCGGTCTGCGGCACTTTCTTCGCTTTCTCTGATTATCAGAAACCTGCGCTTAGACTGGCGGCTCTCATGGAAGTGCCGGTCAAGTTCCTGTGGACTCACGATGCGTTCCGGGTGGGCGAAGACGGGCCGACCCACCAGCCTATCGAGCAGGAAACCCAGCTTCGCTTGCTGGAAAAGGTTCATAATCATTCCGGCGTCCCCGGTCTTTTAGTGTTGCGTCCGGCAGATACAGCCGAAACGACGGTAGCCTGGAAAATGGCAATC
Source organism: uncultured Candidatus Saccharibacteria bacterium (assembly GCA_946478995.1). The sequence goes on from CAMLDK010000016.1 coordinate 7,935, forward strand.
GAAAATACTAAGACCCCGACGGGACTGATCCTGACCCGCCAGGACATCAGCGAAGTTAGCGATTATGAGACGGCCCTTGGTGCGGAAAAAGGCGCATATGTAGCATATGAGCCAAAAGGCAAACCCGAGCTTATAGTGGTTGCGAACGGCAGCGAGGTCGGCACCGCCTACGAAGCGATAAAGCTTATTCCGGATAAAAATATCCGCCTGGTTTCGGCTGTTAGCGAAGGTCTTTTCCGGCAGCAGCCAAAAGAATATCAGGAGAAAATTCTACCGGATGGTATCCTCAAGTTCGGCGTAACAGCCGGCCTGGGCGTAAATTTGCTAGGATTAGTCGGCGACACGCAGAGGATACACAGCCTGGAGCATTTCGGCTACTCTGCCCCGTACCAAGTGCTCGATGAAAAATTCGGCTTCACTGCCGGACAGCTGGCTGAAAAGATTAAAAATTTACTTTAATTGTCTTTGAATAGCAGATCCAGATATTTGGTCCCGGTGAACGGAATCTTTTGTTTGACTATCTGCTTGCCTTTCAGAGTGTTCAGGGAGTGTATTATAAAGTTGCCATAGCGTTCGTTTAATTCATCCACCGCCCTGGTTAGCTTGTCTTGCTTATTTACTTCTTCCAGCAAGCTGCTCTGAGGTCGATTACTCGGTACCAGCTTATAGCACGTTATACCCATTATAGTAATGTCTGAATGTCTAGGACGTTTATCAAAAAGCTGACGTGCTCTTTTATAAATTTCCTTGTCCGTATAGAAACTTTCAGTCCAGGTTTTCCTTGCCTTCCATTTGTAGCCGTCCTTAAAACCCATCCAAACCAAAATACCTCTGGCATCGGCTTCGTTGAAGCGCAGTTTTTTGCCGGTGGTTTCACAGAGGTAATGGAACCGAGGCAGCAGCTCTTTATCGCTGCCGGTCTTTTTGTCCAAGGCGAATTGCCGCCCGACCTGCCCTAAGCGCGTAGGCTCGTCATCTACTTCATAGCCGCGCAGACGCTGATACCATTCTTCAGCTAAAACGCTATGGAAAACTTGCTGGCGCAGCGTATCCGCCGAAGCATTGATAAAATCCAGAGGGGTGAATATACCGGCAGCATTTAGCCTGGCTTCAAAGCGCCGGGCTATACCGGGCAGATCGGTGAGTTGAAGTTTTTTGTAAGTTTCCAGTAAGTTGTTTTTATTGATAATATCCAGGCCATCCGGTTTGTTCAGGCCGGCGGCAGTCTTAGCTAGAAAACGGTTCTGACCTATGCCGATATTTACTTTTATCCAATTGCCCAGCTCAGCCTTTAGGCGGTATTTGATTTCCAGGCCTATTTCCTCAAGCGGCCGTTTATTCACGCTTTTTCTTGTACCGTGGAAATCTATCAGTCCCTCATCTATGCTTCTCATCATGACATTTGGCGAATAGCTTTTCATAATTCCCGCCAGCTTCTGGTGTACATACAGATATTTGGGAGGATCGGTTTCCAGGACGATGAGTTCCGGAACGAGTTGACGTGCTTCTACGAGCCTCATACCGACTTTCACGCCGCGCGCCTTGGCTTCATAGCTAACGGCGATCATGCAGCAGTTTCTGGAAATACGGTTTGCCATCCCCACCGGCCTGTCCCGTAATGAGGGTCTTGCTTGCTGCTCGGTCATAGCGAAGGCGCTGTTCAAGTCTATATGCATTATTTGCGGTTCTTCATGACTTACCGGCAGATGGCCCCACTTTAAATCTTGCGCGCGCTGGGCTTTCATAACTCGCTCTCGATTATAGTTACTAGAGTCCAGGTCAGGGCTTCGGCATCGAACTCCAGTCGATAATCATTCGCGCCGTCACTCATATCAAACACATGTATCATACGATGGCCTTTGGTTGTCGGGTGTCGCAGGCCTAACTCGGTAAAAGTTATATGCTGCTTTTTCCAGCGCATTTTAACCGGCATAACCATATAAGCCGGATCACCGCGGGATGCGAACCTGGTTATTACTTCTACTCTGTCGTTAATTTCTATAAAATTCATATCTAAACAACTCCTTGGATATTGCTGACTTATGACGATTCATGGTTGTTTCCCCGATAAAGTCTTGGCGCTCGTCAGATGCTCACTTCCAAAGGGAATAAGTTGTTTAGATAAGGCTGGCAGGGACCGTAGTATGCCACCTGTTTTTATTATACGACATTTACGCTCCGAGTTTGAGGTGGTCGAGAAAAGTTACCAGCTGCTTTGGAGTGATATCGGCTTTGATGAGATAGCCGTCGGCTTCTTTCTCTATTGCCGCCCTGGCCTGGTCGTCTTGTTCCAAGTTGGTGGTTATTACGATCTTTGTTTTCAGGTTCGGTGTCTCGTGGCGGAGCTGCCTTAAAATCTCCACGCCCAAAATATCAGGCACCATGATGTCTAAAAGCATGATATCGTAGATATTCTTCTTTGCTTCCGCGAGCCCGTCTATTCCGCTCCTGACGATGGTTACGTCATAGCCTTCTTTCGTTAAGGCGCGATCGTAGAGCTCGCTTATAAACTCTTCATCCTCTACGCATAATATTTTTATTGGTGTGTCGGGTATGCTCATATTGTTTTATTGCCTGCTCAGTGAATGGTTTTTGATCCATCCGTGAGCGTTTCTGGTTATAGCTTTATTATCACCCGATTTATTGGCCTCTGCAAGCTTGGCGTACGGCAATACGGTGAAACCGAAGATAGTCCCCTCGCCTTCCTGGGACCTGACCCATATATTGCCGCTGTGGGCCTGAACCAAAGCCTTGGAAAGATAAAGCCCCAATCCGGTGCCGCTGATAGTAGCTTGGTTTCTATAGTTGCGAGAAAACTTTTCAAACAGGTGCGGCATGACGGAAGCAGGAACTCCCACGCCATAATCCTGCACGATAGTCTCAATTACTCCGTCCTTGGTCAGATAAGATTCTACTTTGATCAGGTTCTTGCCTGGCGGGCTGTATTTGATCGCGTTATCTATGAGGTTGACAAGGACTTCCGATATACTGACCCGGTCGATGCCTACCGTGGGCAAATCGCTGGCTACATGGAGTTGGATTTCTTTTTTATGGACTTTGGCCCGCAAGCTCATAGTGTCTATTATTTTAGTCAGGACTTCCTTCCAGTCCTCCTCTATCAAAGTCAAGCTCAGTTGGTTTTGTTCTACCTTGGCTACATTAAGTATGTTACCGACAAAAGCTGTCAGGTCCTCGGCTGATACGTGCATCTTCTGCATGAAATCCTGCATCTCCGGATTTAAATCCTTGCTGAGCTCGTCTTCAAATACTTCTATATATCCGCGCAAAATTGTCAGCGGAGAGCGAAGTTCGTGTACGGCAAGAGCTATGAAGCTCAGTGAATCATCCTGTTTCGCGTAAACATCGGTTTGGTCAAACAGGCTGATGATGACTTCCGTCTTATTGCTCTCGGTTGCTTTTGAATAGTGCGCCGCCAGGTCAAAATATTTGGTCTGGCCGCCATAAGGAGTGACTTTTATAGCATGCCAGTACTTTTGTGACGTTACGGAATTATTCCGGGATTGCTCTACCCAGGCTTCAAGCGTATCTTCGCTGCGGAAAAGTATATCAAATAGACCGTATATGTTCCGTCCAACTATGCTGTCGGCGGTACCGGCATATTCCTGGGCTTTAGGGTTGGCTAAGGTTATGCTGGCCTCATGGTCAAGCCCTAAGACAGCTATCGGCAGCTGCTGTATGGTCAGGTTCAATTTGGACTCCCCGCCGCTTTGATCCCTGGAGCCTGACGCATAGTCGTAAACCTGGCGGTTGAGGTTAGCTACCAGTTCTTTTGCCAGGGATAATTTTTCAATCTCAGGAGCCGGGATCGGCAGCGGCGATGGAGATACGTGAAGTATAGCTTGGGATATGGCTTTTAAGGGCGAAGAGATTTTAGCGGCAACCACTGTGCCTATCAGCAGCATAAAGAAAAGCCACAGCCCGGAAATTATGACCATGATCTGAGCAGTAGAAAGGCCAAGGAACTGGTCCATTGCCCACCACGCCCCTATCAGCCCGCTTCCGCTGAATAAGAACCATGCCAGCAGATAGTTCCTTATTGCATGCAAGGCTTTTTCCAGGTATCCGGGTCCTAAGTTTTCACCACCCATTTATTGACTTCCTATTTTAAAGGCGAAAATTCAACTTCGCCCGGTGTTTTTAATAAAGTCACCCATGTCTTTCCAGGGTTCAGGCGAATAATATTGCCATTATTGTCGCTAAATTTGAACTGGTCGCGCGAGCCTGATTTGCTCCATTTGCCTTCTATTACTTCACCGTTTTGAAAGACGAACATCTTGCCGCGGCCGGTAGTTTTATAAACTGAATATATTCCTTGCTGTTTATAGTTCATGATCAGCGCTATTACGACTTTAGGCTTGATTTGTTTCTTAGCCTTCTCGTCCATATGAGGCTGGCCGCCCATTCTTCTCTTATAGCTGTTAGAGTCTTTATCATAATTATATTGCACGTCATACAGCGGACCTGATATAGAGAAATTTATTTTCCCGGCGGTTATTTTATCTACCGGTGCTTCTCTGGTTAAGCGCGGCCAGCTTTCAAAAGTACTTTTCTTATATCCCCGCCTTTTGCTGACTTTGTCCAGGGCATCCATAGAACTGTATAGGTTGTGTGGAGCGTAACGGGAGCTTACCCGCTGGAATGCACCGGCGTTAGCGCCGTGGTCTATATCCTTGACTTTTAGCCGTCTCACTTTAGACAGCCCTTGGGCGCTGCCCCCGGCATGGACGAATGACGGATCGAACGGCAGCATCAAGTCAACATAATACGGCCTTACCGAGCGGATCGGACCTATATAGTCCGGAGTCGCTTCTAAAAATAGGGCGTTGAACCTGGTTATCCCTCCCTCGGCTATTGCTTCAAATACTACGCCGGCATCGTATAAGCCTGATTGCGGCCGGGCATCAGGACTATTCTCGATCTGGATAGAGGTTACATGCCGCTTGTTAAGCTTTTTAGAGATCTCCACCCCGGTAAGTCTGGACGGCTCGGTACTTTTTGGCTCACGAACTATTGAGGAGTTGCTAATCTCGAAAGGTTTTTGCAGAGCTTTATTCAGAGCATAGACAGTTATAGAACCGAACACCAGCAGCAAGGCTATTACCGCTATGCCGATCTTCTTTTGTTTTTCGGTATGGGGCCAAAGGGTCAGGCCGCGGCTGAAGAATTTATCTTTCCAGGTTTTGGGCGTTTTTTTATCATTTTTGGGGGGCTGGTATTTCAATTTTGATGCGGCTTGAATACCGCCGTTATTGTCGTTAATAAGAGAAATATCTGCCGGTTCTTCCTGTGGATCAGGCTTGATTCCCGGGAATTGCTGCTCAGGCCCCTTTTTGTTTTCATCGTCCGCTCCTGGAGTATTAGGCCGCGGTCGAATATCATCAACCATAAACACTATTCTACACTAGTGTTACCAGATATGACAAACCTACGCTCCAAGGACTTTTAGCTGTTTCTCAATCCTTTTAAGAGCGGTTTCTTTACCGAGAACATTTAGTGTTTCAGCCAGGCCGGGGCTGGCTGAAGCCTGGGTCGCGGCTATGCGGATCAGGCTGAACAGCACCGCAGGTTTTTGATCGGTTTCTTCCAGTAAGCCGTTGAACCTCCCGGTTAGGTCTTCAAGTGAAAAATCACTTCCCTGAAGCGACTCCTCTGCTTTTTTTAGAAGAACTCTAAGCTCATCGTCCGAAAGTTTCTTAAGCTGCTTATGCCCCGAGATCAGGTCGGCATTTATCGGCAGCTCTTCGAAGAAAAATCCGCTTAGCTGCGGCAGCTCATTGAAAAATTTCATTCTTTCTTGGACCAAAGCCAGGACTTTTCTCTTATATTCATCATCATAACCACTTGAAGACTCCGGCCAAAAATCTTTTACTAAATCATAAAGTTCGTCTACGGATTTTCGCCGTATATGATGCCCGCTGATCCAGTCCAGTCTTTTTTCATCAAAATGCGCGCTGCTTTTTTGTACATGATCCAAGCTGAATCTTTGTATGAGTTCATCCGTCGTGAAGATCTCTTGCTCGGTTCCATCATTCCAGCCGAGAGTTGCGAGAAAATTAATCATAACTTCCGGCAAATATCCTTGCTTGCGGTATTCAAGTATGTCTTTAGCGCCGTCGCGTTTGGACAGTTTTTTATTTCCCTGTTCGTTCAATATATGCGGAACGGTTACAAAAGCCGGCTCTTTCGCCCCCAGCGCTTCGTAGAGGTTGCGGTAATTCGGTAAGGAAGCTAAGAATTCCTGGCCGCGGATAACATGCGTGATGCCCATTTCCAGATCATCGACTATATGCGCGAAATTATAAGTCGGATAACCGTCTGATTTGATCAGTATAAAATCGTCTATTACTTCCGGCCCGGTTTTGAGTTCGCCCATTACTT
>CAMLDK010000017.1 GCA_946478995.1 uncultured Candidatus Saccharibacteria bacterium
AGTTGACTGCGCCGGCGCTAAGGGTGCCGCCGCTTAAGGTGGCGCCGTTGATTGTTCCTGAACATATCAGATTACCGTTGGAACCGTTTATAGTACAACCGGTGGAGCCTGAACCGCCGGCGAAGTTTATCCCGCCTGCCCCGACTGCTCCACCAAAGTTGATGGTGGTGGCGGTAGTATCAAGCAAGTTGAAAGTTGTCTGGTTTGTAGTCAGGTCGCCGCCTTGGACTTGGATATCGCCGGTATTTATAAGATTGCCGCTTGTATCAATGGTAGTTCTAACGACACCACCTGTTTCTAGCTCCAGATCATAATTATCGTTAGTACCGATAGTCAAAGCTTCGCCGAATGAGTTGCCTTCATGAAGAACATCGCCGGTGCCACCGACGCCAGCACAGTTACCGCTTGTTCTACAAACCGTGGCATTGACAGCGATATCATCGGCATTGACAGTAATCCCGTCTCCTTGACCTATATTAAATGTACGGTCAGCAGTCAAGTTGCCGCCGCCAGTCAGCCCGCTACCGGCTGTTAGGATCCTATCAGCCCTAACAGCATGGGCGGTAGTGGTTGCCTGAGCAATACTGGCTGTTCCAGTACAAGCTAAATTACCATTCGAGCCATCTATAGTGCATCCTGTTGAGCTTGAGCCGCCGGCAAAGTTTATTCCGCCCGCTCCGACTGCCCCACCAAAGTTGATGGTGGTGGCTGTAGCATCTAGCAGATTGAAAGTTGTCTGGTTTGTAGTCAGGTCGCCGCCTTGGACTTGGATATCGCCGGCTGTAACAAGCGCGCCATTTGTAGTAAGTTCGGTAGCTCCGGAACGATAAAGAGTAGTATCGCCTCCGATAAGCAGTCCTCCTGATGAACCCTGGACATCCAGCTGAAGCTGACCGGCTGCCCCGATCTGCAATACATCGGTACCGTTTGACTCAACCTGGAATTCGCCGGTTGAGCTGGTGGCTATATTTATCCTGAAGTTAGCGTCAGTCGAAGTGTTGGCTAGCGTTATGTTTATATCGCGAGCATCGCTTGAAGTTATGGCGTTACCTCCATCATAAGCCGACTGCAAAGTAATGGCACTGCCGCCTCCGGAAGCGCCAAGTATCCAAGTGGTGCCGTTCCATATGTAGATCTGTCCGTAACCTGCCGGAATAGTTACACTATGCATACTAAAGCTGGCAGAGCCGGTGTTAAGAACAAAGACTATTCGGCCGGCGGTAGCAGCTGTTGGGTTAGGCAAACTCAGGGTTTGGCCGGCAGTGGTTTGGGCAATCGCAAATGATGTATCTACGTCAACAGTTGTGGCCGCACTACCGATGGAACCACCCGTAGCAAAGTTGCCTAAGACTTGGGCAGTATTAAGCGTAGAACCGTTATTGGTGAACTGGGAACTGGAAACAGTTACATTGCCGCCACTTATAGTTCCCGTAGTCGTGATGTTGTCTGCCCCTGTATCAATAGAACCGAAGCCTGATGTAATAGAACCCGAGTTTAATGCTCCGGTTCCCGTTATTGCGGTTGCTACAGCATCGTTAGTGTCTACCAATGCCGCATCTTTGCCGTCCAGCCTGTTTAGCTCGGTAGCAGATATAGTAGTTCCGTTGAAAACGATAGTAGAACTGTTGTTGCCGGTAAGAGTAAGAGCGCCTGTGGCATTGCCTATGGAAGAAGCAGAAGAGCCGGAAGCATTGATGTTGGCTGCGGCGCCAGTAACTGTAAGTCCCGCACTACCTGTCAGAAGGCCTGCGCTGGTGATAGTACCGCCGCTTGTCGTAGATATATTTCCGGTAGTAGTTATAGCGTCTCCGGCGGTGGCGGGCTGCAATGTGGTACCGCTTCTGCTCCAGTAGCCTACTGTTCCGGTTGTAGGGCCGGTGATGTTGCCAGAGCAAGCGAAAGATCCGGTTGAGTTAGTCACCGTACAGCCAGTGGAACCTGAGCCTCCACCGAACAGTATGTCACCGGTTGAAGTAGCGCCGATGCTGACAGTGTTAACTCCGTTAGCATCAATGGTCAAAGCTCCGGTGCCGGAGATAGCAGTGCCGGAGACGTTAAGGGAGTTGACTGCGCTGGAAGTTAGAGTGCCGCCGGATATGGTTCCACCGGATAGAGTGCCTCCTGAGATAGTCGCACCGTTCAGCGTAGAACTACACGCGAAAGCTCCGGTTGAGTTAGTCACGGTACAGCCCGTGGAACCTGAGCCTCCACCGAGAAGTATGTTACCTGTTGAGATACCGCCGATCTGTACTTGTCCGGAGGTCGAACCATCCAAAGTCAGATTCTGGGCAGTGGAGCCGGCGGCAATTGCTACTGCACTAGAACCGGTTATATTACCTATGGCTAATAAGTTGCCGCTTGCATCTATTCTCTGAGTACCTGCCCCTACTCCGGTATTGATGCCGGTGGTGCCGTTTATGGAAGTGCCGGTTATGGTATTAGCTGTAGCTATAGTGCCGAAACCGGAGGCGATAGAGCCGGAGGAAAGTGCTCCGGTTCCAGTAATAGCGGTATTAACGGCATCGTTTACATCTACCAAGGCGGCATCTTTGCCGTCCAGCCTGTCCAGTTCGGTTGAGCTAATGGTAGATCCGCTGGTAACGATACTGTTGGAGCCAACGCTCAAATTGCCGTTCAGAGTTAGGCCGGCGAATGTTGGAGTAGCCGAAGTATTGATATTCTGAATAGTGTTTATTACTCCGGAAGAAGCCGAAAAGTTGGTGCTGTTGAAGGCAGCTATACCTTTGGTGGAACCGTCGGCCGCTGCATTATCTATGGTTACTGAGCCGCTTGAACCGGAAGCATTGTTTAATGTTACGGCACCGGTCTGGCTGTTTAATGAAGTCACGCCGCTCAAGCCGCCGGCGCCGCCCTCGCAGTCGTCCCAGATAAGCTGGCCGGCAGTATCATACTTAAGGCACTGATACTGGTTACCTGCATCAGTAGGCAGAATAAGTATGTAGTCATTAGCGGTCACGCCTGATTGCAAAGTTACCGTATTTACATTTGTGCTGTTAGCGAAGACTATTTCGCCGTTAGTCGAAGAAGATACGCCGACGGTTAGGTTACCCCCCTGAAGCGAATCAGCGCCTACGGCTATACTGCCAAACCCAGATGTAATACTTCCAGCGTTTAACGCTCCTGTGCCGGTTATAGCGGTGTTTACGGCGTCATTTGTGTCTACTAAAGCCGCATCTTTTCCATCCAGGCGATTGATCTCAGTAGCAGAAAGCGTTGTACCATTTATAACAAATGTAGAGCTGCTGTTACCTGTCAAAGTAAGAGTTCCAGTAGCATTGCCTATTGAAGTATCTGTCGTACCGGACGCATTGATACTGGCAGATCCGCCGGAAATGTTTAGGCCGGATTGGCCGGTAAGGGCTCCGGCGGCGGTAACTGCACCATTAAATGTCTTGTCTCCGCCGAAAGTCTGGGTGCCGGTACTGACAAGACCCGGGTTGCTAGCATCTGCAGTTTGTAAGTAGATAGTGTTGGATGAGATTACTGCTCCGTCCGCACTCTTGGTTTGGGAATCGATGGTACCCACAGTATTAACACCGGAGTTATCATTATCTGCCGCGCATGCCCATTGGTTGGAGCCGTTATATTTCAGTATCTGTCCGCTTGAGCAGTCGATGAAAGAAAGGCCGTTTGAATCTACTTCCAGACCCTTGTTGGCTTGAATAGCCAAAGTTATATCGTTGGCATTGACTGTCACTCCGTTTCCAGCACCGATATTCAAGGTTATCGCTCCCGGGCCGCCACCTCCGGTAAGTCCAGTTCCGGCAGCTACCGCAGTAACTGCGTTCGCAGCTACATTACCGCTAGTAATGACCGTTCCGCCTTGGAGCAAAGTATAAGTTTGATTGCCGGACTGAGAGCCGACCACCAGATCAGCCGTGTCGCCGTCACCTTCATGCAGGACTAAGTTGCCGGCAAGAGCATTAGTGCCGATAGTGGCAGTGCCGCCCTGGACGTCCAAATCACCTGTCAAAGTCAAGCCGGCAAATTGAGGGCTGGCTGCGGTGTTTATGTTTTGGATAGTATTGATCACTCCTGAAGCAGCTGAGAAATTAGTAGCGTTGAAGGCAGCTATACCTTTGGTGGAGCCGTCGGCCGCGGCGTTGTCTATGGTAATGACATTGCCAGCTCCGCTCGCGTTGTTAATAGAGACGCTCGGACCGGTCTGGCCGTCGATGGAAGTAATGCCGCCACCTCCGCCACCTCCTAGACAATCATCCCAGATCAAAGTACCTGCCCCGTCACTGTCTTTCAGGCACTGGTCAGCCGAACCGACAGTATCCGGCAGTGTAAGAGTATAGCTGGCTCCGGTAACTCCGCTTTGCAGTGTAACTGTATTGGAGTTAGTGCCGTTATAAAACGTCAGCGAGCCGTTGTTTGTGGAATCCAATCCTAAGATCAAGCTGCCGCCCTGGATTTCCAGGTCGTCTTCGAATGTCTTATCTCCGGCAAAAGTCTGGGTGCCGGTACTGACAAGCCCGGCAAAGGAAGCGTCGGCAGTCTGCAAATATATACTGTTGCCGGATATGACCGCGCCGTCCGCGGATTTGGACTGGCCGTCTAAAGTTCCGATTGCCGTAACGCCGGATCCTGCCCCGTCGGTGTCGCAAGCCCATTGATTGGAACCGTTATATTTCAGTATCTGTCCGCTTGAGCAGTCGATAAGAGATAATCCGTTCGCATCTACTTCCAGGCCTTTGTTAGCTTGCAGAGCCAAAGTTATATCGTTGGCATTGACTGTCACTCCGTTTCCAGCACCGATATTCAGAGTCAAAACACCGGTAGTACCGCCGCCAGCCAGTCCGGCTCCGGCCGTAACGCCGGTAGTGGCATAACCCGAGACATTACCGCTAGTAATGACCGTTCCGCCCTCGTTAAATGTAAAAGTTTGGTCGCCGGCGAGATCGGCAACATCCAGAATTGCATAGAACGCACCGCTTGATTCTCGGATCTTAAGTTCGCTGGCAGAATCATCTAAGGTAATGTCGAAAGCACCGCTTTGCAGCCAGTCGGCCGTCAGATTAGAAAGAGCTATGGTCGGAGTACCGCCTTCGCTGGAAGAGCTGCCTGATATGCCGCTGCCGGGAGTTATGGTGGCTACATAGTTGCCGTTGGTATCAGTTCCTAAGTCAATAGTGCCAACGCTGACTACTCCGGATCCGTTAACCTCTAAGAACCCATTGGTCAGGCTGGACAGGGTTACCGTACCCGCTACCGTTATGCCGCCCGTACCCTGAAGAAGTCCGGATCCGGCATTCACCCCTACGGCTGTCAATGCCCCACCGCTGGTAACATCGAAATTATTGAAGTTTATGACGGCGGTAGTACCTTGAAGTGTCTGAGTACCGAGGTTAATGCCGGCTCCGGCAGTAATTTGTGCGTTGAAAGTCTTAGCCCCGCCCAAGGTCTGAGTTCCGGCGGTTAGGATACCAGCATCGGTAGCGGAAGCAGCGCCTACGGAAAGACTTATCTCATCAGGGCTGGTGGCGTTAAGATTCCAGGTAATAGAAGCTGAGGTCGACGATGCGGCAGTGTCTATGAAATTAGCGCCGTCGGCATCCATACCGTTAACCAGCACATCATCGCCTATTCCGCTGCCGCCCGCATCGACCGCACACACCCATTGGTTAGAGCCGTTGTATTTGAGAATCTCATCTTGGGCGCAGTCTATGAGGCTAAGGCCGTTTGAATCGACCTCCAGTCCTTTGTTAGCTTGAAGGGCGAGAGTTAGAACATTGGTAGAATTCTGAAGACCATCCCCTGTCAGGTCGGTGAAATTTTCCGAATTAACAGACAGAATGCCTGCACTTACAGTTCCAGTGGTAGTAATATTATCCGCTCCAGTGTCTATAGAGCCAAAACCGGAGGTAATGCTTCCGGAGTTCAGGCCGCCTGTACCGGTTATAGCGGTGGTTACGGCATCGTTGGTATCTACCAAGGAGGTGTCCTTGTTATCAAGACGGTTAAGCTCAGTAGAGCTGAGGGTGATCCCGCCAAGGACAATAGAGGATGTGTTTGCACCGGTCAAGGTCAGAGTGCCTGTGGAATTGCCTATTGATATATCTCCTGTAGCCGCTCCATTGGCAATATTCGTCGTGTTTGCCCCAGTAATATTCAGATTGATCGTCCCGCCGGATATAGAAGTGTTTCCGCCGCTTATCGACGCGCCGCCTGTGTTAGTTAATAATCCTGAGCCGTTATATGTAGTAGCTCCACTGATTGCCCCTGCGTTAGTGATCCCAGCATTATTATTGTTTATCCCCAAACTTGCTATTATCTGGCCGTTGAATGTTTTTGTCCCCCCAAAAGCCTGTGCGCCTGCCGTTACTATGCCCGCATCAGTTCCTGTTGCTTCTCCTATCGTCAAAGTTATTTCATCGGGGTTAACCGCATTAACGTCCCATGTTATAGACGCTTCAGTCGCGGATGCGGCCGAATCCAAGAAATCTGCGTTAGTCAGCGAAACACCGTTAACATACATGTCGTCACCAGAGCCGCTGCTGCCGGCATCTGCCGCACAAACCCACTGGTTAGAGCCATTGTATTTCAGTATATCGCCATTAGCACAATCTATAAGGCTAAGACCGTTTGAATCGACTTCCAGGCCTTTGTTAGCCTGGATAGCCAGAGTGATGTCATCAGGATTGACGACTATACCATTGCCGGCGCCTATACTGAAAGTGCGGTCAACAGTAAGATTACCTCCTCCGCTCAGACCGGCGCCTGCTGTCAAGATTCGATCTGCCCTGACGGCGTGGTCGGTTGTTGAAGCCTGTGTACCAAGTGTAAGAGTCCCGCTGATAATGCCAGTGCCTGTAATATCAAGATTGCCGCTATTAAGAGTAAGGTTCCCTCCCAAAAGAGTAAGGTTTCTAGTGTTATCTAATTCAAGAGTAGAGCCATTCTGTAATAGCCATGAGTCAACAATATTTTTAGCGGCGTCAAAGATAGCCAATCGACCGGCATTGCCCGTTCCTGTAATATCACCTGTGCCTCCGACTCCAGCACAATTGCCCGCTACCGTACAAACATCGTTACCGCCTTGCTGCAGACTACCGGTAAAGTCAGATATCGCCCTGTCATAAAGAGCTACATTTGCAGACAAAGCTCCATCATTTACCGAACCTGTAGCACCGATAGTGATATTGTCGTCTACTTCTGCATCCTGGATGCTAGGACCTAAAAGAGAAACATTAGGCGAAAGACGGGCGTCGTCAATAATGCCGCTAGTTATCTGAGTACCGGCAATAGAGATATCGACTGAAGATGCCCCGGTTAGACGTCCTTGGGCATCTACGGTTATAGTTAATGCTTCGGAAGCCGAGCCGTAACTGCCAGGAGTAACACCGGTGTCAGCCAGGTCTATAGTCGTACTTCCACCAAGAGCTACACTGCCGCCGCCGGTCAGTCCTGTACCGGCCGTCACGGTCAATGCACCGGAATTTACCAAACGGTTATTAGCTACAGTCCCCGTTGAAACGGCAGAACCGTTGAGGTCGGTAAGGCCGGAGCCATTTCCAGCGAAAAATCCGGCAATTGCAGTTCCTGTTATATTCAAGTGTCCGGTTTGCGGAGTACCTGGCGTTGTAGCTTGAAGTGCCACACACTCTGAACAACTATCTAGTCCTGTTACAGATATATTCGTAGCAGAAGTTATTCGACCTTGAGCATCCACGGTAAATTGGGCTACTTGGGTTGACGAACCATATGTCCCTGCAGTAACAGCAGTATCATCCAAGCCAATGTTAAGACTTGCCCCAAGAGCTACACTGCCGCCGCCGGTCAAACCATTCACGGTGTTGATTGAAAGCTCTCCGTTATTGATCAGATACTCGTTGCTGATAGTACCGGAGGATACATTAGATCCGTTTAAACCTGTTAGGAGTTGTCCGTTTCCCTGAAAACTAGATGCTATAGCGATACCGGAAATGTTTATGTTGCCTGTTTCAACAACACCGGGAGAAGCAAGCTGCAAACTTAAGCAATCGCCATTTGCACAGCTGCCGCTGCCGCTCGATCCGGGAAGACCCTGGGCGCCTGTATCGCCTTTCTCACCTTTTTCGCCTTTTTGACCGTCATTTCCATCTGTCCCATCAGCACCATTGCTGCCGTTGGCTCCAGCCTGGCCCGCAGCTCCATCCTGGCCTTCGTTCAGAAAAACAAATCCCGATCCGTTATAGTAAGCGATCTGATTGGAACTCTGGTCAAAATACAATTGTCCGGCTACTGGATTCTCCGGAGGTTCGGTAGGCAATAGAACGGCCGAGTTATTGACCCTTAGCTGGCCGTTTATATCCAGACGGCCGGCAGCAGCCAGATCATTGCTATCCAGTTGGGATAAATCATCCAATGCCGTGCTTGTAGTCTGAAAAGCCGGCGCTAAAGAATTTTCGTTTGCATAGTAGGCCCGCAACCATGCCGCTAAGGCAAGGATGAGTATCGATGCCAGTCCCAACCAAAGCGCCCTGTATATCCATACCCTGGCTTTCTGTTTTGCCAGACTCGGGTCAGCTGCTGTATTTTGTACGGTGGCATGGTTTTCACCGTAAATACTTGCCGGAGGCTGTTTAAGGGTAGTGGGCTGGTCAAGAGAGGATTCATCCGGATACTCGAGTGGCGATCCCTGCGAATAGTCAGACGCTGCTATATCACCACGCTCATCAAGAGGATGAACGTGTACTGCCTGGCCTGCTTTCATCGCCATTTCGGCGAGCTTTTTTTCCATTTTTGTTTTTTATTTTTTGTTTTGTTTTTAGAGGTTTTTATTTTTCTAGAAACTAATGATAAAGATAGCAATTAAGACGCTGATTGTCAATCTGTAAAACTAGTGGGATAATTTTGAGCATGACTATCACTGAATGGCTTGTGGAAAACATGAAAAAATTAAAACAGGCCGGCGTCGATTCCCCCAGGAGAGATTGTCTGGTTTTTTTAGAAGACACCCTAGGCAAAGATCGGGCCTGGGTTGTCTCAAATCCCGAGCATAGGCTACAAATTCAGTCTTTGAAAACTCTAAGCCGGCTTATCGACCGCCGGGTTGGTAGAGAGCCTTTGGCTTATATCCGAGGCAAAGCATGGTTTTATGGACGGCTTTTTTATGTTGACCCCTCCGTCATGATACCCAGGCCGGAAAGCGAAGATTTTATTGAAATTATCCGAGAGATAAACCCCGGCGAACTAGTAGACTTAGGGACCGGGTCAGGATGTCTCGCTATTACCGCGAAGTTAGAGTTGCCTAAGTGTAGTGTTTTTGCCTACGATATTGATCAAAATGCCTTAGAAACTGCGAGAAAAAATGCCTTGAAACACCGGGCTAATATCGTGTTCGCGCAGTCGGACATGCTTCAACATGTAGCTAACAGCCCCTTCACTCTCGTAGCAAATTTGCCCTATGTACCGGAAGGTCTGATTACCAGCCCGGAAATACAACATGAGCCTGCTACCGCTCTTTTCTCAGGAAAAGACGGGCTAAATCATTATCGAAGATTTTGGACAGAAATATTAAATTCGTTGCAACAACCACAACACATATTGATAGAATCCCTCGAGAACCAGCACGCCTACTTAAAAAATCTAGCCAATAAATCCGGATACACTCTGTCCTCGACTATAAATCTGGTGCAACGTTTCGATAAGAAGAATGTTTAATCTTTAAACTCTTCTAATGTAACGAGAAATTCTTGTTGGTTATCATTGCGCTGGACCTTGATCTTTATTTCGTCTCCGGCTGAATACTGACCCAGGATCGCCGTCAGGCTATTATGTTCATCGACTTTTCGGCCTTCAATCTCCACTATTACATCGCCTTCTTTAAGGCCGGCCTTGTCGGCTGGGCTGCCCTTTACTACGGCAGGCTCTTGTTGGGTATTGATCAGATATGCCCCATTCTCTACTGATAGATTATTTTCTTCGGCTATCTCTTTGTTAAGGCTTATATATCTGACGCCTAGAAACGGACGTTTAAGCTCTCCGCTTTCTATCACGCTTTTGATTAATCCTTTTATGTCATTTATCGGTATGGCGAATCCTATATTCTGCGCTCCGCCGCCGGCTACAGCCGTATTAACTCCTATGACTTCGCCGCCTGAGTTAACTAGAGGACCGCCGGAATTACCTTGGTTTATGGCCGCATCCGTTTGAAATAAATCTACCAGATTTTCTGCGGCAAACTCCGTACCTGCTGCTACATCGCGGCCATAACCGGAGATAATTCCACTTGTAACCGTATTCTGGAATTGGCCTAATGCATTGCCTATAGCAACAACCCCGTCCCCGACAACTACCTTGCTTGAGTCGCCGATACTAACCGGTTTTAAATCATTCCCTTCAGTGTCGTTTATCTTTAAAAAAGCTATGTCAAGCGGGTCATTATCCGCGGTTTTTCTTACTAAAGAGATGTCTTCAATCGTATCTCCGCTTGATAGAGTGATACTAATCTTAGGATCGCCGTCAGGGATTACATGGCGGTTAGTAACTATATAGCCGTCTTCACTAATGATAAATCCTGTACCGGCTGACCTGCTAATGAAGTCCTGCGGACCAAAAAGTGTATTATTGACCTGTTTAGTTTGAACATTAATCGATACTACGCTTTCTCCCACGTCTTCTGCGATCGAGCTAATCAGACTCTTGTTATTTCCATTGATAGGACTAGCATCACCGCTTAATTGACCGGTGTTTTTAAATGCGAAATAGCCGCCTATAAACCCTCCGCTTACACTAAGGAGCAGTACAAAGATTAACTTCGCTAGATTATCATTTATCTTAAACACCTGCCCCTCCCTTTGAAACCGTTATATTGCCTTATCGCCCCAATCCGAGAAAACTACTATTACGAACACTATGGCCAGCATCATGGCTATCAATTGGCGTTTTATCGTCGTATGCAGCTTCTTATGCTTCTCTAAATAGTATAAAGCACTCAGACAAACCCCCATCACCGTAACGAGCAAAGCAGGCTGGGCTATAGATCCAAAGAAAATCAGCCAGTGTCCCAGCACCCACATTATGCTGGCTGCGAAAAATGCCCATATAGAAGATATAAGGCTGCCGTGCAATTCATCAAATACTGCGAAGAAATGTCTTGCGCAGAAATAGCTAATCAACCAAAAACCAATCACATACACCGCTAAATCCGCCCCTTTGAAAGCTAGGAAAAACGATACGCTGCCTAATGTCTGGGCGGTCAGGGCCTGTAATGATACCAGCAGGGTGGTTGAACCCGATTTTATAAAAAGTAGCCATACTTCATAGAGAAACACCCATAAAGCTTGAGCCCATATATTGTTTGTTTGAGCTATAAATATAATAAAGCTTAGACCCGCTATGATATCTACCGCATTTGACCGTAAATGCGCGATCCAATGCCGTGGATGCACCGCAAACATGCGCCACTTACTCAGAAGTAAAACGATAAATGCTACCGCTAAAAGATCTAATCTGATAAATAGCCAGGCGAATAGCGGCACTAACGCTATAAAAGCCAGATGAAAGAAATGCGCAAAGCCTTTACCGGGACGGAATCTGGCTGCCAAGTACTTAGCCATCAGGCGCTAAACTCCACTTTATTGGGATGCATCATCACCAAGTATTATAACAAAATCATTGGTCCCTACTCTTAGGTTGGAGTCCGGGAGAGAATTGATCGCTGTTATATTAAGCCGTTTTTGAAGATAGTGTTTCGTATATTTATTATCCCTGAAGCCCATATCTACCAAGATAGTATTTTTATAATCAGATGAGGGGGTGTTATCTATCCTGGTAACCTTATATCCGTATGATCGTAATTCTTCTGCCTTCTCAAGTGCAAGCGAGGGCCTGGAAGTACCATTAAGTATCACGACGCCGGCATCTTCCTGCTTCATAAAGCTGTCACGCAAGGTATTCCTTATGTAATAATGAATATCCTTGTAATTATCCTGTCCTAAGGCAGGAAGCACCACTGATAGACCGCCCAAATTTGCAGTAGTCAGGTAATAATGAGGCGGATCCGCCAGCCCTATTGACTGGACTTTGTTGCTATCTATGTCCTTGACTATCGAATATAGCTTGTTCAGATCATCGAAGCTGAAACTTGTCTGGACATTTTTGCCGAATTGATCAAGCAGCTGGGAAATTTTTGCCGGGTTTGAAAACGTTCCGGCACTTAATATCTTATCCTTCAAGCCAAGTATCATCAGCCTTTGTCTTTCGGAACGGTCGAAATCTCCGCGGGCACTCGTATAACGCGACCTGGAATACGCCAATGCTTCAAATCCTTCAAAATGCTTCGGACCGGCTTTGACGTTAAGATAATAATTCTGGCCATTTATCCTCATATGTTCGCGCACTGCCTTAGGAACATTCACATCTATACCACCAACCGTATCTATAGCTTCTATGAAGCCTTTGAAATCAATAGTCGCATTATAGTGAACAGGGATACCCAACACGTTCTCTACGGTTTTCTCCACCAGCTGTACGCCTTGTTTCTCAGCTTTTTTGACAGTATCGGCATTAGTGTTGCCCGCATTTGCCAGATAGTTTGACTTGCCGCTGTAGAAAACGGTGTTTATCTTCATTGAGCCGTAATCCGGTACCGTTACATACAGGTCTCTAGGTATGCTTACTATCCCCGCGCTTTTTTCAATAGGGTCGATGCTGACTAATATTATAGTGTCCGTCAGATCAGGCCCGTCATGGCCTTCGCCGCCTCTGCCCAGTAGCAGTATATTTATCCTGCCATCTCCCTCTACATTTAGTTGTGACGGGTCCACGTTCTGATTAAGCGCAGCTGCTCCGCCGCCGCCGCCAAGCGCCTTAAAGAAGTTGAGATAGCCTTTTACCACTAAAAAACCTACGAGAGACAAAATGATTACAATCGCAGCTATTATAATTTTTTTTTCTTTTGCTTTTTTTCTTTTGCTTTTCCCATCTTTCGGAAGCTCTGGAATGTTTACCCGGTAAATGGCCAGGTGTTCTTGCGCTACTTTTAGGAAGCTCAATCTGCGAGCCGCCTATAGATGAAGGCGTCAGCCCCTCCGGCTTTCCTGTAAAATCATCGATCTTGCGAACCGGGCGAGAATGGGCCGAGCGGTTCGGCTCCTTAAGCCCGCGGTCGAACCTATTGCCGCCTAGCCCGGAATTCCCAGCCGGGATAAAACCATCGATTGATTTTCTTTTTTTGTTGCGTGATGAATCCATAAAAATAAAAACTACAAAAAGAACCCTGTTTATAGCGTTAATTCATTATAGCGTCTTTGGGGGGCGCTTGCTACAATAAAGCCTAAGCTTTTTTATCTCAAATAATCACTTTTAATATTTATTTTGTGTTAAGCTCATCTCATATGGAGGAAGTTCATTTGTCCAGCAAAAAACCTTATGGCGAAGACGATAAAAAGCCGGAAAGGCCAAAGAAAAAATCCGTCTTCAGTGAAATGTTTTCCGTCGTCGGTATATTGATATTAGCCCCGCTGATAGCGATATTTTTAACCTTTTTCATATTCCAGTCATATGTTGTAGACGGACCTAGCATGGAGAACACCCTGCACGATCAAGACCGTCTGATCGTATGGAAAGCCTCTAAAACCCTGTCGAGGATAACTAACAAGGATTTCATACCGGCGAGATATTCAATCATCGTGTTTAAAGAAAAGGGCGCTACAGGTATATCGGATAATGCGGAAAAACAACTCGTTAAAAGAGTTATTGGTCTGCCCGGAGACCGAGTAGTTATAAAAGACGGTTCGGTAGTAGTCTATAACGCAGAAAACATAGACGGGTTCTATCCGGACAGAAATATTCCTCCGTCAGCCAATCTGGAAGATACTGAAGGCACCGAAGTCGATTATACCGTCAAGCCGGGGGAGGTGTACGTGCTAGGAGACAATAGAAGTAATTCCCTTGATTCCCGGGCGTTCGGACCGATAAAATCCGAAGATATCGTAGGGACTTTAGCGGTCAGAATATTCCCGTTCGATAAAATACAAAAGTTTTAAACTTAGCCGTTAAGCTTATCCAGGATACGCTTGAGGTCTTCTTTTGATGTATAGCTGATCTCAATCTTTCCGCCTTTGCTCGATTGACGTATCAGCACCCTCGTATCAAGTTTTTTTGCCAAGGATTGGCTTTGCTTGTTTTCAGTAGGTTTTTTTTGCGGCTTTTTCTTTGGATTTTGCTTTCGGCTTGTTACAAATTCTTCAGCTTTCCGAACCGACCACCCCAGTTTAGTTATATTGTCTACCAATTCATCCTGCAGCTCAGGACGGCCTTTCAGGGCAAGGACGGCTCTGGAATGGCCCTC
>CAMLDK010000018.1 GCA_946478995.1 uncultured Candidatus Saccharibacteria bacterium
CTGGCACGGCGGACCTGCCGGAATTCCCGATGGTGGCGCGGCTACGGCGGCGGCTGTTTCCCTAAAGACGTCAAAGGCCTGATCAGCAGCGCCGAATCATACGGTGTCGATCTGCAGATAATGAAGGCGGCCGATAAGCTTAACCGGCAGATGCCGGAATATATAATTGATAAAGCAAAGCAGAAATCTGGAGATTTCAAAGGTAAGAAAATCGCGGTGTTAGGACTTTCCTTCAAGGCCGGAACCAGCGATGCCCGCAAATCCCCCGGTGTTAAAATAGCTAATCTGCTCGCAGACGCCGGTGCGGATGTCAGCGCACATGACCCGGAAGCCAATGAAGAGGCACAGGAAGAGCTGAGTGAATCAGTCAGGCTGGTAAACTCTGTCGATGAAGCTATCGATAAGTCGGAAATCGTATTTGTGGCCACCGATTGGCCCCAGTTCAAGTCTTTGCAGCTTAATAAGCTAAAGTCTGCCATGGCCGGCAGCCTCCTTGTAGACTGCATGAATATCTACGATTCCAAAGAAGCTTCAGCGGCCGGATTGGAATTTATCGGCATCGGCCGAAACTAGACGAATTTTGAAAATAATGCGTCCTGCCCGTTTGCCGTAGCGATAAAAAGCGGGTTTTTTATATTTTCTTCCGGCCTATAAATCAACTGGTTGCCGTTTAAATCTCTTATCTGGCCGCCGGTCGCCCTAAGTATCGCATCCGCGGCGGCAGTATCCCAAAGATAGGTCGGCACAAGCCTGGGATAAGCCTGGGCTTTTCCTTCGGCCAAATAGCAAAACTTCAAAGACGACCCGACGTCTGTTTCTTCATGCGCCCCGAACCTGCTTAATATTTCGGCCAGTCTATCGCCTTTGTGATTGCGGCTGGTTACTATCTTCGGCACTTTCTTTTCGCTTGGATCAGGCTGAAGAATCGTTTCATTATCTTCCTCGTCTATTTTGAAAGCCTCCCCTTCTGCGGCAGCAAACAGAGTATGAAGCAACGGAGCATAAATCACGCCAAGCACAGGCTGTCCGTTCTCAATCAAAGCTATATTTACAGTAAATTCACCGTTGCGGCTTATAAATTCCTTTGTGCCGTCCAATGGGTCTACCAGCCAAAACCTGCCAGCCGGCGCGAACTCCTGCGCTCCTTCTTCCGATATGACCGGTACGTCGGAAATTTTGGTCAAACCGGCCTGTATTACTTCGTGGGAGGCCTTATCGGCTTGTGTAAGCGGCGAAACATAGCCTTCATCGTCTTTGTTTTGGATCTCAAGGTCTTCAGAATCGTATATTTCTATAACTGCCCGGCCGGCTTCGCGGGCTATTTGTATGACTTGATCGAGCAGCTCCTGCATCAGCTTTGCGCCTTTAGATAACCTTCGCTCTCAAGATGCAGGATTATCTGGTTAGCCAGTTCATCCACGCTGTGTTCTTGCGTATCCAAGGTTATATCCGCATCCTTAGGCTCTTCATAAGGGTCGGAAATGCCTGTAAAGTGCTTTATTTTCCCTTCGCGGGCGGCCTTATAAAGCCCCTTCCTGTCGCGCCTCTCGCACTCTTCCAACGGTGTAGCGACGTGTACCAGCAGAAAGCCCCCGCCGACGGACCTTATGCTTTCGCTTATCTCTTTTCTGACTTTATCGTAAGGAGCGATCGGGGCGCATATAGCAATGCCGCCGTGTTTGGATATTTCGCTGGCCACGTAACCTATCCTGCGCACATTTATATCGCGGTCTTTTTTAGAGAATCCCAGTTCGCTGGAAAGATTTTTACGAACTATATCGCCGTCAAGCAGGGTCACCGTCCTCCGCCCCAATTCCATAAGTTTCACCATCAGGGCATTAGCCACCGTTGATTTGCCGGCGCCGGAAAGTCCCGTGAAAAACACCGTGAAGCCTTTTTCAAACCTGGGACGGTGGGTCTTTTGCAGCTCCTGGGCAACTTCAGGGTAAGTAAACCAGTCAGGAAGGCCTTTGCCGTCTGAAAGCAGCGCCCGAAGCTCCGTGCCCGAAAGACTTAAAGGTTTCATGTTTGCCGGTACCTCTTCTATCGGCATATACCTGTCCAGTTCCTTGACATAGACCATCATCTTAAACGGTACGACTTCCACCCCGACTTCTTTGCTGTATTTTTCTGCCAATTCCTGCGCCTCGTACGGCCCGTAAAAATCTTCGCCTTTGGAGTTTTTGCCCGGACCGGCATGATCCCGGCCGACTATGAAATGCGTAGCGCCATAATTTTTTCTGATTATCATGTGCCAGAGCGCCTCCCTTGGACCGCCCATTCTCATAGCCAGCGGCAAAAGGGCTATCATCGCCGTGCCCTGCGGATAATTCTTGATAACTTCCTGATAAACACGTACCCGGGTGTA
This sequence comes from uncultured Candidatus Saccharibacteria bacterium, assembly GCA_946478995.1. Next base: position 2,369 of record CAMLDK010000018.1, read on the forward strand.
ATGGTCCACATCCCCAGGCTTAGTCATCCCGACCGACGGATGAATAAGCAGGCTAGCCTCGGTCTGTTTGGCTGCCCGCAGCGTCAGCTCTACATGGGCCCGGTGCATAGGATTGCGGGTTTGGAAGGCGACTACCTTGTTCCAGCCCATTTTTTTGAAATGCTTTTTCAGTTCGGCAGGAGTATAGCGGTGCTCGCTGAAATCATAATGTGTCGGCAGCTCTTTCGCCTCAAGCTCGCCGCCTATGTAATATTCGCCTGCTTTGTTTTTCATATAGTAAACAGCCGGATGCGCCTCATCGTCGGCGCCAAATACCAGCTTCGCTTCTTTGGATTTGTCCGGCTTCCATATATCCGCCACAGTGAGGATGGCCAACACCACTCCTTCTTGGTCTCGCAGCTCGACTTTATCGCCTATTTCCAGAGATTTGGCGGTTTTTTCGTCCACATCCAGCGTTATCGGCATCGGCCAAAGCTCACCGGACTTCAATCTCATCTCCTTGCAGACTGACTCATAGTCTTCTTTGTTTAAAAAGCCGTTAAGCGGAGCAAAGCCGCCGTTTACTATCATCTCCACATCGCAGATTTGCCTGGAAGTTAGACTAATTTCTTTCACATTCCTCCTTAATTATCAGTTAACAATTATATACTGTAAAATACTGTTACATGAGACTTTTTGCTGGAAAATAAAGCACTAAGGAGATTATTTGAAAGATACGTTAGATTTTATTTGTATAGGAGCCACCAAAGCCGCGACCACCACGTTGTTTGATTTGATTAAAGATCATCCGCAGATTTATATTCCAAGCGACAAGGAATTGCCATTTTTTAGCGACGACAGCATTTATAAAAAGGGTTGGAACTGGTATATGAAAAGTTTTTTTTCCGAAGCCAAAGAAACTGATGTTTCAGGTACTATAACCCCTCAATATATGACCGGCATAGGAAAAGCCACTCCGGAATTAATAAGTAACCGCCTGCATCGCCAGCTACCTGGCGCAAAGCTAATAGTTCTTTTACGCAACCCTGTCGAACGTTCATATTCTCACTATAAGATGCACTGGCGGAACAGCTATATCAAAGAACCTTTCGATATGGCAGTAGAGAGATTATTGCGGTCTGATATAGAAAAAGAGCGCAAAAACCTCTCCCCGAAAAATATTTTCTTCTTATCAAGTGAGTACGGAAGAATCCTAAAAAGCTATTACAGCAAATTCCCAAAGGAAAATATCCTGGTCCTATACGCGGAAAACTTAAAAAAAGATCCGGCGGAAGTTCTAAGACAGGTTTTTAGCTTTTTGGAGGTCGACTCAAAATACAAGCCGGAAAATATTAATCGTCAATCGCACAAAGGCGGCAAAGCCAAGATAAAATATCTGTCTCCAGCCTATTTGCAAAAAATGCCGCCGGTTAATTTTCTTTGGAGAAAACTCGTACCGGTCAAATTCCGCAAAAAAATATTCATGAAAATAACCAGATGGAATATCAAGTCAGATAATGACCGTCTTGATCCTGATTCGGAAATTTATAATAAGCTGATCAAATACTTTGAAAGTGATATCAAGCTTTTAGAATTAGAAACCGGCGCTAAAGTACCATGGAAAGAGTGGAAAAATGTATAAGTCAGATAGCCTTACGATTTCGATATACGGCATAGGAAATTTCGGCTTTGCCCTCCTTAAACACCTGGACAGAAAAAACAGCGGAAATATAAAAGCCTTTGACAGGAATGAAAAACTTATAGAAAACCTAAGGACCCGGCGCCGACATCTGCGTTTCCATAAAGACGTTAAGGTTTCTTCCAAAATAAACTTTTGCAACAATTCAAAGGATCTACTGCAAGACAGCGATATCCTGCTCTTAGCGGTTCATTCCGACGCTACGCGGGAAGTGCTGAATAACATAAAGAAATATTTGCCGCCGGAAAGAAAAATCATGATCGTCAATACCGCCAAGGCCTTGGACAATCACTCCGGTAGAAGACTGTCCGAAATCGCACAGGAAGAATTACATGATGCAAATTATTCTTATTCGCTGCTAGCAGGCGGCACTATAGCAAAAGACCTTTTCAAGCACGAGCCTCTTGGCATGGACCTGGCTTCGAAAAACATAGACGAAGCCAGATTCCTGGCCGATATCTTCAGCTCCGATAACTTAAAAGTCTACCCGTCGTCCGATCTTATAGGTGTAGAATATGCGTCGGCACTTAAGAATGTAATATCTATATTAGCCGGCATAATAAGCGGTCTGGGATTGTCTTATGGTTCAGAAACGCATGTGATCTCCCGTACCGCTGAGCTTATAGCAGAAGCTTGCGTAAGCGACCTTGGGGCGGATAAACAGACCTTTTCAATCGGCAGCCAATCTTGGGGGAACGATTTATGGATGAGCTGTACCGGCAAAACCAGGAACAGAGAATTCGGAACTTTGATCGGCAAGGGCAAGCCTGTCAGCCAAGCCCTGGAAACGATGGCTGGTCAAGACAAAATCGTTGAAGGAATAAACACCATCAGGGTATTAGACAAAATAGAGCCGTTCATGCAAGTCGCACCTATTCACCTGCTTTACGACTTAATCATTGAACAAAAAATCAATCACGAAATATTTAAAAAGCAAATTTTTAATAGTCTATAGTCTTAATCTTCGACTATGGATTTTATTCTCTTTATATATCTGTCGGTTGATTTGCCGTCCAGATAATCTCCGTAAGCTATCTCCCGGATTTTCTTAAGGCTTTTCGCATGTTTAGTATTGAACTTGCCCGGATTGTCCAAATACTCTCTTGCATACTCGGCAAAAGCGTCAAATTCCTTAACTATTTCGCCGAATCTATTCTGGCTGCTTGAGCGCAGTTTTACGTCCCTGCCGGTAAACGGAGCCTTAGTATCAAAAAATATTACCGGCCGGGCCAAAGCTAAATAGTCAAACACTATGGAGGACCAGTCGGTAGCCACTATATCAGCCGCGGAAAGCAACTCTTCCGTATCCGGATAATCTTTAACCGACATCGGTGATATATTTCGATATTTATTATCTTCAGATGACGAGCTAAGCATATGCGCGCGGAATATTACATGTACTTCCAGCTGCTCCGCAAGATCGTCAAGCCTTTTAAAAAATTCCTCTTCGCTTATACCGAAAGGATAAATGCTCCTATCCGGATCGCCGTGTTTCCAAGTAGGAGCGATCAGTATTATTTTTTTATCAGGCAGATTATATTTCTTTTTAACATTTTTATACAAATTGTTTACCAGTTTGTCGGTCCGTCCATAGCCTGTCACGACTACTTTTGACCTGATCTTATAAAATTCTTCGTAGAAAGTTTTCATGGCTGGCGATGACACCCACACTTCTTCGTAATAATTTAAATAATCTAATATCTTCGGGGTCTGGTTCTTCAGCATCGGCAGGCCGTGCCAAACATCGACAAATTTAATATCAGTATGCTTGGCATAGAAAACCAGATTATGCGCTTCATAATTCGTTATGATGATGTCGCTTTTCGCCACTTTGACCATGTCAAAAAAATTAAGCGGGTTTAGTGTCTCGAGGTTATGCCAGCCGGAATAAATTTTTTGATATTTCGGATAAGCCAGATATAGAAGCTCGTAATCTGGAAATTTTTCCTGCAAGGCATCCGCAAGGGCTTTGCTGTTGCCGTGCATCTGGTAGTAAAACACTATCCTGATTTTGTCCCTGGTTTTAAAAACCCTCAAAGGAATAGACAAAAAAAGAAAAAAAGTACTAACAAGAAGCAAGAGAATATGCCAAGGATTTTTCTTGTCCATTTTCATGATGTATTAACTATACCCCGGTTTGAGTTATTATAGTATTCATACATATGACAGATGTGAAGAAAGAAATTAAGCTATTCGTACAGGTACCGTGCTTAAATGAAGAAGATACGCTGCCTGACGTTTTAAATACTATACCTAAAAAAATAGCCGGGATCGGTTCTATAGAAATCCTGATCATTGACGACGGTTCTACGGATAAAACAGTAGAAGTGGCGAAGAATCATGGCGTAGAGCATTTTGTCATACATAAGAAAAACCAGGGCCTGGCCAGGTCATTCTCTGACGGCCTTGATTATTGCCTGTCTCAAGGGGCCGATATAATTGTAAATACCGACGGCGATAACCAATATCCTCAACAGGATATCTCCAAACTTGTCCGGCCTATACTGGATGGCCGGGCGGAGATTGTAATTGCCGACCGCCAGACACATAAAATTAAACATTTTTCAGGCTTGAAAAAGCTTTTCCAGAAATTCGGCAGCTGGGTGGTAAACAAAGCCGCCGGCACAAACCTGCCTGATGCGGCCAGTGGCTTCAGGGCCTATTCCAAAGAAGCGGCAATAAGAATCAACGTGATAACCACTTTCAGTTATTGCATGGAAACTATAATCCACGCCGGCAATAAACGCATTCCTATAGAAAGCGTTAAAATCACCACTAACCCTAAGACACGCGAATCCCGGCTCTTTAAAAGCATGTGGCAACATATGTACAAGTCCGGAGTAGCCATAATCCGCAGTTTTACAATGCATAAGCCATATGTGATCTTCCTTAGCCTCGGATTGATTTTACTTGTCATAGGGCTGGTACCCTTCATACGCTATGGGATCATTTATGTTTCCGGGGACCGGGGCCAGCACCTTCAATCGCTTATCCTCGGTGCGATCCTACTGTTCGCCGCGATGATATCGTTCGCACTTGGCATCATCGCCGACCTCATACGGACAAACAGGATATTGATCGAAGAAAACCTGGAAACAACCAAGAGAATCAAGTACAAAAAATAAGCATGTTTAAAAAGTACAAAAAAGTATTAGGCCTGCCGCTTGCACTGCTGTTTATCGCTATATTTGCCTGGTATGTGTCCAGTAACTGGGATTCATTTAAAGAAATTGATCTGGTAAATCCTTTTCTTTTGGTATTTGCTGTCGTTTTTATCTTGGTAAATATTTTCTGCCAGGGCATGCTGTTCGACCTTACTATAGAGCCCCATGGCATCAAGCTGTCCAAAAAAGAAATCTTTGGCCTCTCAGCTATCACCAGGTTCGGCAATTATATTTCTTCCGGATATCTTGGCACTACAGCCAGGGCGGTTTTCTTAAAAAAGAATTATAAAGTATCTTATACCAAATTTTCTTCAAGTTTTATCTTCAGCAACGTTCTGCAGCTCGCCTATTCAGGGTTAATCGCCCTGTTTATATATTTTTACCATGCCGGTTTTTTGTCTTTTGACTCAAAGCCCGTTCTGATAATTATATTCGCTGTTCTAATAATGCTTGGTTTGCTTTATATCCCTACGGCAAAGGTTTCATTATGGCTGAACCGCATGGGCGATAAAAAGAGGTTTTCAGTCCTTAAAAAGCTGGCTATAGCATCGTCTGAATATGCAAAAGTCCGCCGCCATCCAAAACTGCTTTCGCGCATGCTGGTCTGGATGATCCTTGCGATCTTATCGACTGCCGCAACACTATATTTCTTTTATTTATCCTTGGGATTCCATATACCCCTCTATGCCCTCTTGTTCATAGGTATCATGACCGGCTGGTCAATAATCTTTTCTATAACACCGGCAAATATAGGCGTGAATGAAGGCCTGATGGTCTTAGGCGCTCAGCTGATGGGCGTGTCCATTTCCGCGACTCTCGCCGTAGCCGTAATCAGGCGCATTACTACCTTTCTCGTAATTTTTGCCCTGTCGTCGTATTTTGCGCCTAAGCTTTTAAATACTTCCCTGTCAAAAATTCAAGGTGATAAAACGCTCTCAAGCTAAACCAGCTTTTTATAAACATTTAGCGTCTGCTTGCTGATATCGGTCCATGACAGCTTCTTAGCCAGCTTAGCAGAATCGTTTTCAAGTTTTTTTTGCAATTTATTATCATTAAGTATTCCGGCCATCTTGAGGGCTAAATCTTCCGGATCATTTGCCCTGCTTAAAGCTCGTGGGTCATTAACAAGTTCAGCAAGCCCTCCTACATCACTTACAACTATTGCCTTGCTAAAAGCCAAAGCCAGGCTACCGGCACCGCTCTGCGAATCAAAGTCCTTGTAAGGAAATACCGCTATATCCGCGACCTTGAAATACTTCTCAATATCTTCCTCGGAGATAAACTCAAGATCGGCTCTTAGATAAGATTTTATATTATGACGGTCTATTATTGACTGGTACTTTTCCCAGTCTTCCCAAGGCTTGCCGGCAATAACAAGTTTCACGTCAGGGATTTCTTTGCTGATTAACGCCAGGGACTCTAGTAATATATCGAGCCCTTTATATTCCCTGATGGTCCCAAAAAACAGAATGGTCTTAGCTTTGGCCGGAATACCCAGTTCTTTGCGTGCCGCCAATGCTGTCATATCGCTGATTTCATCCGGCAAAATTATTCCATGAGGAACAACGCTTATCCTGTCAGCGGAGACATTCTGAAGCTCGGAAAGTTTAATCTTATTGCTCCGGCTGTGGACTATAAAGTGATCTGCCAGCTTTAAGACACTTCTGTTCGCGAAGTCTTTTATAGCGCCTTGTTCGTGCGGTTTGACATTATGGATCGTAATAACTATTTTCTTTCTGCCTATATATCTGGCGATGCCAAGTACGGTTAGATAGACAGGCGCCAGCGCATAGCTCCACCACTGGGCGTGGAGTACTTCTCCTTTGGCGGTTAATCCTGCATATATCCAGCCCAGAGGGTTGTACCAGGTTATAAACCTTCTTGTTCTTACATTAGGTAAATTGATAGGTTTTAAACTGTCGTCTTTGGTGCCGCCGGGATATAAGAACTCCGGATATATATTTTTAAAACCTAGCGCTTCTATCTCGGTGCCGCCGTTTTTTGAAAAACCTCCCAGCAAGCCGGCAGTATATTTGCTAATCCCCTTTATTGGCGGCAAGCTGCTAAGTAACGTGGCTTTCATGCTCGCCTCAGGATCTCATTTAATCGCTTCTCATAGCGCTCGCTGGCTCTGCCGTCCAAGGTGTCTCCGTATGCAATACTCTCGGTAAGCCGGATCTTCTCAGAGTGTTCCTTCATAAATTTAGCTGGCTGTAATAAGTATTTTTCTATTGAAGCTATAAGCTCATCCGTGTTTTTTACTATTTCACCGAAACGATGTTCGTCTTCAAATGTAAGCCCATTCTTAAAAGGAACGGGGGCGTCCAAAAAAATAGCCGGTCTATGCAGCGGCAGGTAGTCAAAGGCTATCGAAGACCAGTCGCCTATAAATAAATCGGTGATAGCAAGAAACTCCTCGGCCTGGGGATAGTCGTTGTGAGACATTATTCTTATATTTTCCATGGATCGCAGATTAGACTTGTTCTGAGCATTAGTATTCAAATGCGCCCGGAAAACTATAAGGGCCTTATGTTTTTTAGCTGTTTCATTAAGACGCGACAAGAAACGTTCGGGCTTTTCGTTAAACGGTATTATCTGTCTTTTAGGATCGCCTTGCTGCCAGGTCGGGGCGAGCAATATAATTTTTTGATATTTGTTTTCAATCCCATATTTCTCTCTGATTTTTTGCGTGTTGAAACTACCTTTTACCAAAGCGTCCGTCCTGGCATACCCGGTGACCTTTATTTTATTCTTATCAATGCCGTAGTCTTCTGAGTATATTCCTGCTAAGGCCTTGGACGACACCCATATTTCGCGGTAGCGTTTCAGTAGGGTCATTCTTTCCGGGAAAAATTTCTTAAACACTTGTATGCCGTGCCAGACATCAATAAATGGGATTTTCGTCAAATATAGATAATAAACCAGTGCGTGGGCTTTGCGGTCTGAGATAATCGCATCGGACCTGGCGATTTTAACTACATCCCTGAATTTTTGGAGGAATAAAACATTCACGTTCAGCTTCTCCCTTTTGAGCTGCTCATAATAATCCGGGTCCAATGTTGCGAAACCTAAGTCATACTCATCTTTTTCTTGGCAGTATTCGGCGAAGGCTTTAAGGTTTCCATTAAGCTTGTGTCCGTATAGCGTTATTACAGGTTTCTTATTCCTCCGGAAAAACGGACGCATTGCGATTGACGCCAGTATGTAGGCGCCGCTTTTGGCATAGTACAGCCAATGCTTAGGGTCTTTTCTGTTGATCTTCAATATTAACGGCCTTTATTCTTATGCATCGTCTTTATGTCGGTCGAAGAGATATCTGGTGTTCTTGGCAGATATACTACTTCGCATAGGCTGTCGAGCTCATCAAATTTTCCTTGCCAGTCATCTCCCATGACAAGAATGTCGATATTGTGATTTTCTATATCGCTTTTCTTTTGCTCCCAGGTATCTTCGCGGATCACTTCATCCACGTATTTTATGGCTTCAAGTATCGCTTTGCGCTTTTCGTAGCTGAAATGCGATTTTTTTCCTTTGATCTCATTGAATTCATCGGACGAAAGCGCAACTATCAGATAATCGCCTAATTCTCTGGCGCGCCGTAGAATCTCCATATGCCCGTAGTGAAATAAATCAAAGGTTCCGTATGTAATTACTCGTTTCATATATTTTTATAAAAGTATATCACCTCTAATCAGTCCTAAGCACAAGTCGGTTTTATAACTGGTCTGCGCAAAGACTATAAGTTATCATATAAGCTGAATTTAACTGATAAGCTAGGATTTTTCTGAAACCGACAAAAATGAGCAAGCGAACGGCGAAAACTAGAAGCATATTGGACACTACCTATTCTCGCATAAGCAAAATTGTTGCCTCCAAGGCTTTCCTGATTGCTTCTTTCGCCTGGTTTTTCCTGCAGGCGGCTTATATCGCTTTCTCTACCAGGTTCGCCCTGCCTCCGGATGAAAGATATCATTTTGACTTCATATCGCACATCGCCTCACATAGCTGGTTGCCGTTCTTTGGCGAGCAAACTGATAATTTTGATCTCGGCGAGGCATCAAGGACGCCTTTTTTCATATATCATTATCTATTTAGTGTCGTATTCCGCCTTTTCGCCGACTATGAATATGCTTATTTGATTTTGCGCTTCTTTAATATATTCATAGCTATCGGGTCTTTGATCCTGGTAGTAAAAATAGCCAATCTGCTTTCTATCAATAAGCTGGTTAGGAATCTAAGCATCTTTATGATGGCAAACACTCTGATGTTTGTTTTCTTGAGCGCTTCTATAAATTATGACAATCTGTTCATCTTAGTCACTCTGCTGTCTGTCTATCTTTTGATCACCTTGCTTAAAAAGCCGGATCCCTTCAAGTTTTTACTTTTTATATTTACCTTGGCCCTTGGGTTATTAATAAAGATATCATTCATTCCGATCGCTGTTGTAACAGTAGCAATATTGATCTTTACTCTTAAGGGCCGTTTCCTCGAGCTAACTTTGAATTTATTCGGGCAAATTCGAAAGTTAAGACCCATTTATCTTGCCGTTCTTGTGCCTACGCTGATCCTCTGCAGCTTGCTTGTGCAAAGATATATCGTCAATTACATTGAATATAAAAAGTTCGAGCCGAAATGCACCCAGGTGCTGACCTTGCAGCAGTGCGAACAGAACGCTTTGTTCGTAAGGACCCAGATGATCAGAAACTCCGATCGGCCGGAAGCAACCAGATCTATATATGAGTTCAGTTTTGACTGGACACTTCTAATACAACAAAGGACTTATGGTATATTCGCGCATCAAGCGGCTTCTCCGACTCCTTTGATTTTATTCGGTTCTCAGATCCTGCTGCTGCTTGCCGTTTTCGCCATCATTCGCAAATATGATTTCAAGGATAAGGCCATAGGGAAAATCCTGATTATCACAGGTTTTTATTGCCTGATACTTCTATACACCAACCACAAGAGTTATGTGGCCAGCGGCAATTTCGGTTTCGCGACACACGGCAGATACCTTTTTGGCTTACTGCCTCTGATGTACCTGATAGGCAATCATTATATATTCAAGCTCTTGAAATATAATTTTATGAAGATCCTGTTTATCTTGGGCGTATTCATCGTTTTCATTACCGCCGGGCTGCCTTCATATATATATATGACAGATCCAAGCTGGCATGCTCCTGATGCCGTCAACATCAACGCAGATCTTAAAAATTTCCTTACTGATATCCGCCAGTAATCTCGTTTAGGACTTGAAAATATCCCAAAACTATGTTAAGCTACTAAATACTGTCTTAAAAAACAAAAAGTATGAAAATCAAAAGTAAGAAAACTCTAGTCATAGCCTTAGCTGCAGGATTGATTTTAATTGCAGGCGGAGTTTACGCCTATTCCAGAAATTCAGATAATAGCGGCGAGCAGACAACCCCTGAACAAACCAGCGACGGCATAGATAATCCGCCTACAGCCGAAGAGCAGCAGTCCGGCGACAGCGCCAAAGAGAAATTTGAAGACAACAATAAGTTCCCGAATGACGACAGCAATAAAGTAAAATCCGTCAAACCGGATATAACATACGGCGAAGTTTACCAGGGCAACGTAGAAGTGAGCTCGCGTGTCCCCGGGATCTTTGAGAAATCCGGCAAGTGTACTCTGGATCTAAAGAAGTCAGAAAAGACCGTCAGCCAGAGTAAGACCGCCGTTCCGAACGTTTCGGAAATGAGCTGCGGCGTGATAAAAATCCCGACGACAAAGCTCTCTTCAGGTACTTGGTCTGCGACTATAACTTACAGTTCGGTTAAAGCAAAGGGCGTTTCAGATACATTGTCTATCAAGGTAAAATAAGCATATGAGGAAATATAAATTCTCAAGCTTCATCTTCACAGTTCTATCTGCGGCCCTGTTTACGGGGCTTTTGTCTACTTTTGCCGAACAAGATGCGGCGGCACTTTCAGGAAGCCAGTTTAATGCAGGCCAGATTATATCCGATGATAATTTCTATAACGGCTCGACTATGTCCACTGCCCGTATACAAAGTTTTCTAAACGCGAAGGTTCCAAACTGCGATACCAACGGACAAAAAACAATCTACGACCGAACGTATAAAGATACCGTGACCCGAAAGAAATACTCGCAAAGACGTGGTGTTAGCACGCCTTTTACTTGCTTAAAAAATTATTCCAAATCGACGCCTAGCGTAGCCGCCAACGCGCAGTGTTCGTCATATTCAGGCGGCACGAAATCAGCCGCTAAGATAATCCACGATGTAGCTAAAGCCTGCAATATAAGTCCTGAGGTACTTCTAGTATTGCTGCAGAAAGAGCAAAGCCTGGTTACCGATGACTGGCCATGGCCGGTTCAATATACCAAGGCCGTAGGATTCGGCTGCCCTGACTCCAATCTGCCCTCAAGCGTGGACAGCAATAATAACGGCTGCTATGACGAATACGAAGGGTTCTTCAAACAAATCTATAATGCAGCCAAGCAGTATATTTTATACCAGCAAAACCCTGAGGACTATAACCATATACCGTTCAGAACTAATTCTATCCTTTATCATCCGAATGCATCCTGCGGCCGAAAGTCGGTCAAAATAAAGAATTTCGCTACGGCCGGCCTGTACAATTACACTCCATATACTCCGAACAAGGCCGCCCTTAATAATCTATACGGCACAGGCAATAGCTGCAGCTCATACGGCAACCGGAATTTCTGGCGCATGTATAGCGACTGGTTCGGTTCGACGCTAAGCCGTCCCATAAAGCCTGATTTCCTTTTGGGCGATTTCAACGGAGATGCCAGGGGTGATTTTGCTTTGCGCAGGGTCAATACCGGCGACATCTATATAAGATACGGGGACGGTACAAGCGCCGGCTTTGGTTCAGAAACTACCTTCACCTGGGCAGCCGGCAGTCATTTCGAACCGCTGGCCGGTGATTTCAACGGCGACGGTGATAGCGACATAGCTCTTAGAAGAATAAGTAATGGCGTGATTTACATAATGTACGGCAATGGCAGTGGCGGCTTCGGTGGACAGACTACCTTCACCTGGGCAGCCGGCAGTCATTTCGAACCGCTGGCCGGTGATTTCA
>CAMLDK010000019.1 GCA_946478995.1 uncultured Candidatus Saccharibacteria bacterium
CCCTAAGGCTTAGCGGCTATGCAAGGTCTAGTGGATACCCATTGCCATATCCATACAGCTAATTCAAAACGTAAGGATCTCACTGTTCGAAAATGGCATGAGGCGGGCGAAATAAGCGCGGAAGAGCTTTTGAGATCCGCGCGCGCCGGTGGAGTAGAAAAATTAATATGCGTCGGTACGGATTATGAAGATTCTATTGAAGCGGTGGATTTCGTGCAAGATCGGCAAGGTTGCTGGGCATCGATCGGAACGCACCCCCATGAAGCTAAAAAGTTTCTTGAGCAACATAAGGATCTGACTAATTTTGAAGATCTGGCGGTTAAACCAAAGGTCGTGGCAATAGGGGAGGTCGGACTGGACTATTACTACGAGCATTCGCCGAAGAAGGAACAGATCAAACTACTGGAGATGTTTTTGGACCTGGCTCAGAAGAACGACCTGCCGGTTATTTTCCATATCCGCGAAGCTTTTGATGACTTCTGGCCGATTATTGACAATTTTAATAAAATAAGAGGAGTCTTACATAGCTTTACCGACACTGAAGCGAATCTGGCAAAGGCTATGGAAAGGAGGTTGCTAGTGGGATTAAACGGTATCATGACTTTTACAAAAGACGAATCTCAACTCGTCGTCTCTAAAAAAATTCCTCTTGATAATCTGCTTTTAGAAACAGACTCGCCATACCTTGCGCCAAAACCTTTAAGAGGCAAGATCTGCAAGCCGGAGTATGTAAGCTTTATATATGAGTTTTTAATTCGGCTGAGGGGCGAACCTGAAGACGAGTTTATAAGTTCGGTCCGGACGAATACTAATAAGCTTTTTGGTATCTGAGCATGTCCGGAAGCAGTCAATTTTACGTGTTCCAGGACGGGGGGAACTTTAGTTCTGACCAGCTAGCTTTAATAGCGGGCCAGGTAAGCAAGCGCTCTCAAATACTGAATAAGGCAATGGATAACCTGGACAGGACCATGAAGCATCTCGACTTTCGGCCGCCCGCCCAGGTTAGCAAATCAGCCGGCAAGCCAAACTCCAAGCAGATAGTTAAGAAGACGGCCGTACCTAAGCCCGCTGCCTCAAACCAGGAGACGCTAAAAGGAAAAGTTTCTTATAAGGTTAAGGGACCGGACGGCAAGCCGATGAATATAGCCGAGATAAAGGCACGGATCAACAGTATATATGACGGCGAACAGGGGATTATCAAGCAATGAACGGCCTGTATAAAACGATCCTAAAACATGAGGCTAGGCTGGGTGCCAAGATTTTTAGCGGTAAGGCTGGCGTGGAGAGGGAATTTTATTGCCTGGATGAAAATACCTGGGTCTGGCATGAAGGCCCAAGTACGGTTTTCTATAAGGTTAATCCGGCCAGTGTTTATAGGTCGAATGACGGAGTTAACTACAGGGCTGCAAGCCGAACGGAAGCTAAAAGATTGTTTGAAGCGGCAAAAATTTATCAAAAAATTATCCAGACCAAGGTTTATAGCTCTCTTTTAGCCTTGCGCTGATTTATAATACTCAGATGATCAAGAAGCGGCAGGTATATCTGGACTACGCGGCCTCAACTCCGTTGGACGAAGATGCTAAAAAAGCCATGGAGCCTTATCTGGGTGATAACTTTCATAACCCTTCCGCCCTTTATGGACCGGCCCGCGAAGTAAAGGCCGGCTTGGAAGCCGCCCGGCAGGCCATAGCCGGGAATATTGGCATTAAAAAAAATGAGATCATATTCACGGCTGGAGCGACCGAGGCTAATAACCTGGCTGTTTTTGGTGTTTCAAACCGGCATATTGACGGCAATATTATTATCAGTGCTATCGAACATGATTCTATATTGAAGCCGGTGGAGTATCTAGCCGGACAAGGCCGGAGGATTGACGTCATTAAACCGGATGATAAGGGGATAATAAGTGTTGAGAAAGTATTATCCGCCGTAGCAGAAGATACGGTTCTGGTAAGTATAATAATGGCCAATAATGAAATCGGAACGGTCCAGCCTATAAGCAAAATCGCGAACGGGCTTAATGAGATTAAAAAACGGCGCAAAGAAACCGGAAATAAGCTGCCGCTAATTTTCCATACGGACGCGGCGCAGGCTGTGAACTATCTGGATGTGCGGCCTAAAAGGCTCGGCGTAGATCTGATGAGCTTCAACGGATCAAAGATATACGGCCCGAAACAGATCGGAGTCTTATACAAGGGTTCGCACGTAAGCATCTCCCCTATTATTTTCGGCGGCGGACAGGAGCGAGGACAGCGCAGCGGGACGGAAAACACGGCATATATAGCCGGCTTTGCCGCCGCACTGGAAAAGGCATCGAGATTTAGAAAAACCGAAGCTGCAAGGCTGGCGAAACTTCAGGGTTACTTCATAGACTCTTTACTCGGCGGTTTTAAGATCGCAGGCCTGAACGGGTCATCAAAAAAGCGTCTGCCGAATAACGTGCACATGACATTTGACGGCGTTGATAACGAAAGACTACTTTATGAGCTGGATGAGCTGGGCGTATATGCTGCCAGGGGTTCGGCGTGCAGCGAAGCCGCGGACGAACCGTCGCATGTGCTGTCTGCAATAGGCTTGAGCAGAGAACAGGCCAGATCTTCCGTCCGCTTCAGCTTTGGCCGCCAAACGACCAAAGACGACCTGGATTATGTTTTAAAATGCCTTCAGCAATTGCTCGGTTGATTTTTACCGGTGTATAATAAGCACTAGAATAAAGACTTTTATATGCCTAAGATAAACATTTTGAAAATATCTGTGTTTGCGAGCGTGTTTTTAATGTCTCTGTTCGTAGGAAAAACAGTGTATGCCCAGACTGTCAATAAAGGCTACAAATCTGATGAAGCGCTTCAGACGGGGATGCTGGTGATGGAGAAAGAAGATGATCCCTTCAAAGTGGTTGCTATTTCTCTTGGTACGCTAGATAAGCTCAAAGGAGTGGTGGTCCAGAAAAATGATTCGCCGGTGACTTTGTCCAGCAAGGACGACAAAGTCTTTATCGCCGACACCGGTGAATATCCGGTATTGGTCAGCAATGAGAATGGCCAGATAGAGCCGGGGGATTATCTAAGTATCTCTTCGCTGCCGGGAGTAGCTATGAAAGCGAATGATACCCAATCTGTAGTAGTCGGCAGGGCTACTAAAAAATTCGAAGGCAATGGCGACAGTATAGGTTCGACCGTAGACAATCGCACGAACAAGACGATAAATTTCGGCCGTATACCGGTACTGATCTCTATAAAGCGCAATCCGAACGTAAAGGAGCAGCAAAACAACAGCGTGCCGAAGGCTCTCGAGAAAGTAAGCTTCAGCATAGCCGGAAAGCCGGTAAATACTGCCAGGATATGGATGGCGACTGCGGTTTTCCTGGGCAGCTTGCTGATAACGGCAATAATGCTTTATAGCGGCGCCAGAAGCAGTCTTATCTCCGTAGGGCGCAACCCTTTGTCCCGTTCTATAATCATCAAAGGGCTCGGACAGATAGTAGTAATGAGCCTGATTGTTTTTATTAGCGGTTTGTTTGCGGTATATTTACTATTAAGGATTTAGCGATGAACAAGGGGGTGGACCGGTAATGGATGAATGGGCAGGTACGATACTGACGGTAGGCGCCCTCTTTAGTGCCACCATAGCGTTTATATGGGTCGCACTCAGGCTTGGCTCCAGGGCTGACCAAGACCAGCGGGACGTTGATTACGTCAAGCAAGCGGAGAAGTCCATAGACGTTATCTTTACCGATGAGTTCCGTGAGGAGCTGCGTAATCGCGGGCGATTGCATTTTGAAAAGATTATCACTGAAAACGCCATGTTTTTGCAGCAGGATCTGCGGCTGACGACTTCCCAGATAAACG
This sequence comes from uncultured Candidatus Saccharibacteria bacterium, assembly GCA_946478995.1. Next base: position 3,849 of record CAMLDK010000019.1, read on the forward strand.
AGCATATGAAGCAGGAAATCAATAAGACTCTTCAAGATGCCTTTAAGAAGTACGAGGAATCAATTGAAGATGCTAAGGAAATAGCACTGGAATCTATCAAGAAAACCCAGGTTTCCGTTGAAGAGCAGAGAGCGACCATGGAGAAGCAGCTCAAAGAAGCGACAGATCAGGAAAAAGCCAGGCTCATCGCCCGGTTCGAGAAAAATATGGCCGATATCGTCAACCATTATGTCTTAAGCGCCATCGGTGGCCATATAAGCTTGGACGACCAGCTGGAATACATCTTGGATGAGCTGGAAAGAAATAAAAAAGACATGGTCAAGGATATTGAGTCTGGAGCATGAGCAAAGAGAAGAAAGATACGAAGCAGTTCAAGCTGAAGTTGCCGGACCGAATAGCCGGTACCGCTGATCTGGCTAAAACTCAAAGGGAACTGGAGAAAGTCGATGATTTCCTTTATCAAACCCGGATACGCACGCCGGGCCGGCCGGTGACGCTGCCGAAATCCAGCAAGATGCTGGACGACCTGGCGGAAATAAACGCCATGTCCCTGCTAGAGGAAGCCGAGAGAAAAAAACTGCTTGAAGCCTTGGCAAACCTGGCAGAGAATCCGCCGGTCATGCATATAAGCTTCGCTTCCGAACCTTCCAGTTCTTTTTTGCAAAAAATCGTCGCTTGGAGCCGGCAAAACATTGACCCTTATCTGCTGGTCAATGTCGGCCTGCAGCCCTCTGTAATAGTCGGTTGCGAGGTCAGAACCACCAATAAAGTGTTTGACATGAGCTTACGGAACAAGTTCGAGCAGATGCATGATGTCCTAGCTAAGAAGTTAGAGGAAATCAATGACTGACGCGTCGCATTTTGACAAGCTTGTATCCAGCGGGCGGCCTGTCGGCGAGGTGATTGCCGTGGAGAAATTCATAATTAAGGTGAAAGGCCTGAACCCTACCAACGTCCATGCCCTGGTTATGTTCAAAGATGGCTCGAAAGGATTTGTCCAGCAGGTGACTAAAGATTATGTGGCCGTATTGCACCTGGGGAACCGCAGTATAGAAATCGGCACCCTAGCTGTCGTACAGCACGAGAAACTTGTCAGCAAGGTGGGCAAAAACTTTATAGGCAGGGTCGTATCGGTAAGGGGACAGCCGCTCGACGGAAAAGGCCCGATATCAGCCGAATCAGTCTGGCCTGTCTTTAATGTGGCGCCGCCTTTGTACGAAAGAAAGCTTCTTGAAAAACAGCTGGAAAGCGGAGTGACGACGATTGACGCCATTTTTCCTATCGTCAGAGGCCAGCGTATAGCCCTTCTAGGCGATAGCAAGTCCGGGAAAAGTACTTTAGCGGCCCAGCTGACTATCAACCAGAAGAACACTGACCAAGTGGTTATTTATTGCCTGATAGCCAAACGCCGCAGCGATATCGACGCGCTGCTTTCCAAGCTTGAGGCTACTGATTCGTTAAAAAAGGCGATCGTAGTGGTTTCCACCATGTATGAGTCGCTCGTAACCAGCTATTTGGCTCCTTATGTCGCCTGCGCCATGGCCGAATATTTATGGCAGAAATGCGACCAAGATACGATAATCATCTATGACGACCTTACCTCGCACGCGCATGTCTACAGGGAAATTTCCTTGCTATCTGGAGTCAGTCCGGGCCGGGACAGTTATCCCGGCGATATGTTCTATGCTCATTCCGGTTGGAGCGGAATGGCAAATGTCTCACCAGCATACCTTTGGTCCTGGCCGCCGGCGGGGATATTACGGCGTACTTGCCTACCAATATAATGTCTATCACTGACGGGCAGTGGATTTTGGACATGGATATTTTTAGAAGCGGCGTACGGCCGGCTATAAACATCGGCCTTAGCGTTACCCGTGTCGGCGGTGTCGGGCACAACAAACGCCAGAAAGCTTTGGCCTCCCAGACACTTAAGATGCTGGCCGAATACCGCGAGGGGGAGGAATTCTCGCATTTCGGATCGGAACTGTCTCCGGAAGCGAAAATTGCCCTCGAAAAAGGTAAGAACTTATTTTCTGTGATAACCCAGAGTCCGACGGATATCTACAACTTGTTAAGCCAGCAGCTTATGTTGGATGTTGTGCTGAATGCTAAGGAAGGCGAAAAGATCGATGTCAGCAACTTGAAGAATTTCGTCCTGGAGTATGCGGCCAAGATCACTAAAGAAGAAGAATATGACAAGGTATTAGGCGAGCTGAAGTCCAAATCCCTCATAAAGGAGGCAGCTAAATGAGCCGCCTGAGCGATATTGAGAGGGAGCAGCGCGCGGTGGAGACCATGGTGGAATTGACCAGTGTCTTTGAAGGAATAGCCAGCATGAAAATAGCTAAGATTAAGAACCAGGTGCTTCAGGCGACGGAGTTTTTCCATGATTTATGGGGCATCTATACCCAGCTTAGGGTGGACAGTTTATTTCGTTTCGGACGTGGTGATGACAAAGATATTATCGATAAGGAACTTTACATAATCATTACGGCCGAAGGCGGTTTCAGCGGAGATATTGACCAGAAATTAATCCGCATGATGCTCGAAAGCTACAAACCGGAGAAAAATGACATTATAGTCATAGGCCACCATGGCGCCGTGCAATTAGCGCAAAAAGGCGTGGCTTTCAAGAAATACTTCCGTCTGCCGCAAAGGGACCAGGATATAAATGTCGAGCCGGTCACCAAATATGTCCAGCAATATAAAAGCACCACGGTTTTTTATCAGGAATATGCTTCGCTGATGGTCCAGGATGTCAAAAAGATCGAGCTAAGCACAGCTGTTGCCGATATAGGTAAAAAGGCCGATGAGCATGATGAGATCATAAGCGAGGAAAACTATATATTCGAACCCAGCACTTATGCGGTAGTCGGCTATTTGGAGAGGTCAATGCTTCAGATCGCAGTAAGCCAGCTTATCTTAGAGTCAAAACTGGCGCAATACGCCAGCCGTTTCCGCGCCATGTCGGCATCGCACCAGGCAGCCGATGATTCACTGGGTGAAGTAAAGCTTCGATACAGCCGCAGCAAAAGAGCGATCAAAGACGAGAGATTGAAGGAAATCATCAACGGCCTGAAAAAAGCTAAATTAGTGAAAGGAACAGTCTGATGGCCGGCGTCGTTATGTCAATCAAAGACCTGATCGTGATGATCAGCTTTGAAGAAGACGAGCCGATGGTCGGCGAGCTTGTCCAGATCGATAATGAGGCCAAGACCGAACTTTTAGTCGAAAGACTCGACGTCCAGGGCCAGGTATTATGCTTGAACTTGCGCTCTGATAAAACCATACAAAAAGGCATGCCCGCCAAAAGGATGAATAAAGGCATAGAAGTACCTGTCGGCGATGAGACTATAGGCAGGATATTTGATGCGCTGGGACAACCCTTGGACAGCCTGCCCCCGCTTGATCCGAAAAAAACAGCATTTAAGGATATATTGAAGATCGAGTCAAAAAGCACTAGTTTTGAAGTAGCTAAACCGGAGATTTTGGAGACGGGCATAAAAGTCATCGACTTCTTAACACCGTTTGTTAAAGGGCGTAAGATCGGTATCATCGGCGGCGCCGGCGTCGGCAAAACCGTCCTGACGATGGAACTTATCAACAATATCGCCAAGTCCGGTTCCGGCTTGAGCTTCTTCACCGGCATTGGCGAGCGCATTAGGGAAGGACATGAGCTGTATGACACCCTGCAGAAAGCCGATCTGCTGAAAAATACCTGTATGTTCTTCGGGCAGATGAATGAGAACCCTGTGCAGCGTTCGCTTGTAGGCATAGCCTCGGCTGCCCTGGCGGAGCATTTCAGGGACGAGCAGGGTAAGGACATATTATTCTTCGCCGATAACATGTACCGGTATATCCAGGCGAAGAACGAGCTTTCATCTATTTTGGACCAGATTCCGAACGAGGGCGGCTACCAGCCGACGATTTTTTCCGACATAAAGACCTTGCAGGACCGTCTGAGCTCAAATGAGAGAGGTTCGATAACTTCCGTGCAGACTATTTATGTGCCGGCGGATGATATCAGCGATCCGGCCGTGCAGATGATCCAGCATGAACTGGATGCGATAATGGTGCTGTCTCGCTCCGTTGCCGAGCAGGGCATAAGGCCGGCGGTTGATCTTACTAGAACAAGGTCATCGCTGCTTACCCCCGAAGTAGTCGGCGACAGACATTATATTCTGAGCGTCCAGGTGCAGGGACTCCTTCAAAAATACCAGTCTCTTAAAAGCATCATAGCGATCATCGGCGAAAACGAACTATCGCCTGCCGACAGGGCGGACTATGCCAAGGCTAAGAAATTGATCAAGAATTTCAACCAGGCGATGTTCGTCACCGAAAAATTAAATGGAATCCCGGGCGAATTCTTCACCCGCGATCAGACTTTAAAAAGCATCGAAGAAATTATCGTATGAGGAAATGAAAAAACAACCTGAGACAAAATCAAAAAAGGCAGATGAAGCCGCGGGTGAACAGGCCGAGCTTGATGATTCATCGATAAGCGTGAAGATTTATTCTCCATTCAAAGTTTATTTTAACGGTCCGGCTAAAAGCATATCGGCAGAGAATGATACCGGCCCTTTTGATGTCCTGCCAAAACATCATAATTTTATGACCCTTTTGAACGCCGGGGAAATAAAAGTGGTAAAAAACAGCGGGGGCGAACAGAGATACCGGATAGCCCGCGGCGTTATGCACGTCAAAAAGAACCAAGTCATCGTCTTCCTGGACGTTTAGTTTATGACGATGTAGTCGAAGGAAAAGCTCTTGCCGCTAACGCCTGAGGTATTCGTGGCACAGATACTAAAACTGCTGCTGGATCGGGTGATGTAGAAATTGAGATTGCCGGCCGAGCTGCCTACGGGTGTCACCACTACATGCGGGGTAGAGCCGTAGGAATTTACAAAATTAATGGTTACGAAACATCCGCCGCCGGCGCCACTGCCGGTGTTGATATTGACGGTACCGGCAGTATCGCTGCCACTGATAGAAGTCGTGCCGCCGCCGCCAAGCGCGCTGCCGCCGGCTCTTCTTGGCGTCCCTCCGCCGACATTTATATGCCGGTTTATCGACAGGTCGCCGTTAACTTCAAGCTCGTTGATAGTTAGTTTTGCTGCCGATAAATTTCCGCCTACGGTCAGGTTTCCGCCTACGGTCAAACCTTGTTGTATGGAAAGCTGGCCTTGTATTGCCGCGTTGCCGGATACATCCAGTCCGTTAGATTTTAGCTGGTCGAAATTGCTTGATCCTGACACTGTTATACCCGGAAGCTCAAGCGGTTTGCCAAGTTTAAGCTGGCCAGCCACTTCCAGGCTGTCGCGGATCAATACGTTGCCGCTGAAGATCGCATTTGATTCTATTGTTAATATTTGTTTTGGATCGCCGACCTTCACGTCAGTCTGCTTTAGTTGCTCGAGGGCTTCGCTGCTGAGCGGTTCGGTGAGAATGGCTTCTTTTTTTTCTTCGGCAGATTTATTTTTCTGATAACCGATATAAACAAATACCCCGGCAATAATTAATAAGAGTATAAAGGCCAACAAGTAGATATTTATGCCGGTGATTTTACTTACGCCGGATAAGCTTGGCCGTTTTTTTTCTATCTTTTCGCCGTGAGTTGTGTCGGTTACTCCGCTTTCCGGACTGGCCTCGGGCTGACTGTCGGGCTTTGTCTCGCCGGCCGCCGCAGGCCGAGTTTCCAGCGAATCTGAATCCTCATCTTCAAAAGATGGCTTTTCGGTTTCTTCCGGACCTTTTTCGTCTTTTGGTTTTTGTTCTTCCACTTTAATAAGTCATCTGTTAGCAAGTATTAGGTTAATCATAAACGATTTGAGACAATAAAGACAGTTTGAGCTGAAAGAAAAATGAAATATCACCACGGGATAAGCCAGCATCGCCGAAGAAAATACCTGAAGCGTATATTTATATTCTCGATGGTCGTCATCGTCCTGGTAATCTTAGCGATCATTATCATCAGGCTAGACGGTTTTTTGCAGGACAAGGTAAATACGCCGGAGACTACTACGAGCAACCAGACTTCTTCTTATTTCGCTTCCAGCGATAAGATATTTACGACTGATTATTTCCAGTTTCAAGCCGCTAAAAATTGGGTGGAAATCCCATCGGAATCAACTACCTCAAAATTCGTTTACAGAGGGGTCAATAAGCCTATCATCGAGGATGAGTTGATAATCTATGTCAACGAAATCCCGGCAGACCTATCAGCCACCAGGCTCTTGCCGGCCGAAACGTCTGCTTCTGCCCGGGAGCTAATACCCGGCACGGTCTCGGATCATTGCAACGGGGCATCCGCCGATCACAACATCGATGAGAAAGTGGTTACTTTTAAAAAGGTTAAGATGAATTGCGACATAGATAATACCCAGTTCAACGTGCTTGTCGGTTTAGTTGAGGGCAGTACCCGGATGAAGCTTAAGCGTCCGGACGGTTCCAGCGCCGACTACACTATCTTGTATAGGAATGTTAAGGCGATTCCGGATGGTACGCATCTGCTTGAAATAATCCGGGCGTTCCAGACCCGCTGAGGGTTTTATGCTATAGTTAGCCTTAGTCATGGTCAAAAATAAACAGAGGTCGATACTGGCGTTAATTCTTAGCGGCATCTTATTTTTGAACAGTGGGGGATCGGTATTATCCGCTCAATCTTCATCGGACAACTATAAGATTGAAGAGTATTATTTTGGTACCGGCGGCGAGGTTGAATCAAGTTCGCCGAACTACAAGGCCCGGCAGTCTACCGGCTCGCTCGGCGTTGGCAATACCGCTAGCGATAATTTTGATGCCAATACAGGATTTAACACTCAGTCGGAACCGTTTTTGGAAATGGCGGTCATGAATACCACGGTAAGCTTCGGGGAACTTGACTCCGATACCACCTCCTACGGTGCTGCCAGGGCCGGGGACTGCAATTGTTCATTCTATGTAAAGACCTACCTTTCCAGCGAGTATGTAGTAGTAACCGCAAGCCAGCCGCCTACCAGTGAGGGTGGAGAAGTGCTGGATGCTAAATCCAGCCTTGGTGCGCCTTCATCGAATGATGCCGTTGAAGAATTCGGGATGAATCTGGTAGCTAACAGCGTACCCGGGATCTTTGGAGCCAACCCGGTCAATCAGCCCGATAATACTTTTGCCGACGGTGAAGCTGCTTCTGGCTATGATCAGGCGGACAGTTACAAGTACGGAGTTGGTGATACTATCGCCAGGTCGCATGCGGATCCGGACAAACCCGCCGTAGGATTAACGGAATACACTATCAGTTATATAGCCAAACCGGGCATCAATACCCCTGCCGGTTTTTACCAAATGAACCATGAGCTGATAGCCATAGCCACTTTTTGAATGTAGCCTAAGGTTAAGACTGTGGAAAAGTGCTTGCGCTTAGTGTTTTTTCCATGGTATAAGTAGCGGTGAGCATTATCAGAAAATAAAAACAAAAATAGGAGAATCGATGCTTAGCTTCTTAAATATAGACGCGGACGCTCTAAAGGGCAGGCTTCAGAAATTTCAGTATATTATTATAGCTGTTTTATTTATGGCGGCTCTTGCTGCCCCGGTCCTGTTACCGAGCAAGGCGCACGCCGCAGCTCTTGAACAAAGAAGCGTGACCATAAGCACTTCCGAGCCGGATGCCACAGGGGTTAGCTATGACTTCAGCTTTAATATGCCCGGATCCGCCACGCCCGTAAGAGGGATTACCATGCAATTTTGTACCGTGGCCCTAGGAACTTGTGTGCTGCCCACAGGCATGGATATCAGTAGTGCCGATGTAGGTACGGAAGCGTGGGACCAAACAGGAGTTGACCCTTGGGAAGTTGAAGATGCCGATGCGGGAGCTTGTTCCCAGACGACCGACTTGTATGAACTTTGTCTTGAGCGCACGGCTCCGCTTAATGAAGCCGGCAGCGGTGATACGAAGACTATCGAAATAACCGGAGTCACTAATCCGAACTTGTCCGGCAACTTCACGAATGTTTTTGTCCGTATCACCTTGTATTCCGATGAAGCCACCTATGCTACTCCTATTCATGACGGCACTGTAGTTGCCGCTATAGTCAGACAGATTACAGTCAACGGCAGGGTTTCAGAAAGACTGGATTTCTGTGTCGGCGCGGTACTTGATGACAATGCCGGGGGTGGCGGCGAGGATACGGAGATTGCTGCGATAGGGAGCAATACTGTCTGTTCAGATCTCCCCGGTGATTCGACTATTGACATCGGCACGCTGGATGACTCGGGAGCTACTATATCTCCGGTCCCGGTAAGCGCTGTTTCCGGATCTAATGGAAACTATGGGGTGGCCGCCGTTAAAACCAATGCTTTGAATGGCGTAGCGATTTCGTTTTTTGCCGAACCTGCGACTAGCGTAAGTGGAGGTGATACGGATAATCTGAGAGCCTTCCGTGTGCTGCCTACCGATTGTCAATCGGACCAGACTACAGGTGCCGGTCTAACCGACCAGTGTTTCAGGTCGGCATCGGCTACGGGTGATGACTTTTCAGCGCTGAGCGGCGCGACTCAGGAGCGGTTCGGTATGCAGGTATCTTGCTTTGAGCAGAATGACGGCACCAGAAGCACTACCGCCTCATTGAGTGCGGACGCCGATTTTGCTGACAGTGATACGACAGACGCGACTGATTGCGAGGATGCCGACGACGCAACGAATTTTGCCTGGAACGATACGGCGACGGCTGCCGATATAGCATCGTCCACGGCTGTTGTTGACGACGAACTGATCAAGTTCAACTTCGGAGCAATAACCAGCTCTACTACACCTACCGGTGCTTACACTGTAATCAGCACATATATAGCAACCGCAACTTTCTAGCCTCAAGCTTTCCGGGCTTAAGGTACAATTAAGTGGAAATGAGGTGGCTTAAAAACAGAGTTTTGGCTTTAACTTTAGCTGTGATGCTGTCGGTGCTCCCGTTTTTCTATACCCAGACTGCCGTAGCTGAACGTCTGATTAATCGTTCTATAAGGCTTAGCTCGTCAAAAGCATCAGCTAGTACCAGCCATAGGCTAAGCTTCACCGTGCCGACAGCTGGCAATATAGGCTCTATAGCATTTGAATATTGCTCCAACACGCCATTACTGGAACTGTCGTGTACTGCGCCTAACGGATTGGATGTTTCTTTGGCGTCGATTGATAGCCAGTCGGGCATAACCGGCTTTACGGTCCACGGGCTGACCACGGCAAATAAACTATTGATAAGTCGCACTCCGGCAGCGATTCCGGCCTCACAGCCGGCTGTTTATGATTTTGGTAATGTAGTTAATCCGTCGGATGTGAACGTGCCGACCTTTGTGAGGATCAGTACGTTTGCGTCAGATGACGGCACCGGCCCGGCTATAGATACAGGAGCGGTAGTATTCGTCATAAATCCGGAATTTACGGTGGAAGCCTTCGTTCCTCCTTTCCTTACGTTTTGTGCGGCTATCACGGTTTCGGTTAACTGTACTGCGGCTTCAGGTAATTTTATAAATTTAGGCGAACTTTCCAAGACATCAGCTAATTTTTCAACTTCCCAATATGCCGGAGCAACAAACGACCCCGGCGGATACTCTACATACCTTGCCGGAACGACTTTGTCTTCCGGTATCAATACCATACCGCCTTTAATATCTCCCTCCCTCAGCGCGCCTGGGACCAGCCAATTCGGGATCAACCTCGTAAGTAACTCTAAGCCGGATGTAGGCCAAAACCGCACCGGCGGCGGAACGGCTACCCCGGCCGCAGGCTATAACAGTCCGAATCAGTTTAAATTCGAAGAAGGGATAATCTCTTCAACGGCGAATTCAACCAACTTCAATGTATTTACCGTGAGCTACCTGGTAAACGTTTCGAACGACCAAAAACCGGGTATATACACAACCACTGTAACTTATATAGCCACAGCAGCTTTCTAAGAGTTTACAAATCGATAGTTGACGCTTATACTTAGCCTTAAAGAGAAACAAACGGAGGGATACAAAAACCGTGTTAATAAAGAAAATCATCGCATCAGCAGTGGCTATGCTTGTTGCTTTTTTTGCCCTTTTCCAATTAGCTATGGCCCAGTCCCAGCAGGATTCGGGTGGTAACGGCCTCCAGATATCGCCCACCAGGACAGAACTGAATCTTTCGCCGGGCGAGCATAAGACATTCGACATTACCTTGAAGAACATCACGGGCGGAGAATTGACGGCAGAGATAAGCATAAATGATTTTGAATCGGACGGCGTCAGCGGCAATCCCCAGATTATCGTAGATGATAGAGACAGGACCCCAAATTCGATTTATAACTTCGTAAGCAACCTAAGAAGTGTCAAATTAAAGCC
>CAMLDK010000020.1 GCA_946478995.1 uncultured Candidatus Saccharibacteria bacterium
TATGGTCTTTACTTCTTGTTTGACGTTAGAGATAAATTCCGTATATACGATGCTTGCTTTATCAATATTTTTATCTTCATATTGCTTGATCGTGTCCATTATGATCGGGCGTATGTCGGACGGGCCCGGGTCTCGGCTGAACATCGAGTAAGCGCTGGCAACGTTTACGTCTTTCACGCGAGTGAAAAATTGTCCGCCCTTGCGGCCTATAGCCACCAAGTTTGTTTTAATCTTATTTTTATTGTTTTCTTCTATCTGCTTGGCGACCGCTTTTATTATATTGCCGTCATATCCGCCAGCCAGCCCAAGGTCACTGGTTACGATTATCAGAAGATGCTCATTTATCGGACGGGCCTGGAAAAGCGGATTCAAAGACACGTCGCTGACCGTACTTAGCCGGCTTAAGATACCTTTGGCGCTTTCGCGGTAATCGCGGGTAGCTAAAGCCTGTCCCTGAGCTTTTTTCATCTTGCTGGCGGCAACCAATTCCATAGCCTTAGTGATCTGCCTGGTGTTTTTTACGCTGCCTATCCGGCGTTTTAAAGCGGTAGTATTAGCCATATATTATTTACTTTCTTTATAGTCCTTTGCTATGCGCTTAGCTGCATCCAAGATATCTTTTTTAGTCTTGTCGGAAGGTTTGTCACCCTCATTTAGCTTCTCCATATCTTTTTTGTGCTTGCGGTTCAGCTCGTCCAGTAGCGCTTCAAGCGCCTTGTGGATGCTCTTTACCGGTACATCGTCAAAGGCTCCTTCGGTAGCAGCCAGAAGCATCGAAGTCTGCTCCCACACCGAATAAGGAGAATACTGAGGTTGTTTGAGGAGCTCGGTCAGTCTTTGGCCGCGTTCGATCCGCTGTTTGGTTTCCGCATCCAGATCAGTAGAGAATTGTGCGAAAGCTGCCAGTTCGCGGAACTGGGCCAGGCTCAAACGCAAATCGCCAGCCACGCTTCTGACTGCTTTAGTCTGAGCGGCACCGCCCACGCGGGATACCGACAACCCGACCGAAATAGCCGGCCTGATACCCTGATAGAACAGATTGGTTTCAAGGAATATCTGGCCGTCAGTGATCGAAATCACGTTAGTGGGGATGAATGCGCTGACGTCGCCTGCCTGAGTCTCGATTATCGGCAGGGCAGTCAGGCTGCCGGCTCCCAATTTATCGGACAACTTGGCTGAGCGTTCAAGCAGCCTGGAGTGAAGATAAAAAACATCGCCGGGAAAGGCTTCTCGGCCGGGAGGGCGCCTGAGCAGGAGGCTCATTTGCCTGTAAGCGTTAGCATGCTTGGAAAGATCGTCATAAGCGATCAGGGCATGCTGCTTGTTATCGCGAAAATATTCACCGATAGCCGTACCGGCATACGGCGCTATGAACTGCAAGCTGGCCGGATCGGACGGGGAAGTAGCGACTACTATAGTCTGATCCATCACGCCTTCTCTTTGCAGTCTGGCTACCATGCGGGCGACTTTGGAAAGTTTCTGTCCGATTGCCACATAAATGTTTATCACACCTGTCTTCTGGCGGTACTGGTTGATCATCGTGTCCACGACAACGGCGGTCTTGCCGGTCTGGCGATCGCCGATGATAAGCTCCCTTTGACCGCGGCCGATAGGAACCATGGCATCGATCGCTGTTATACCGGTCATCAGGGGTTCATGCACGCTTTTACGGTCAAGCACACCGGGAGCATCCTGTTCAATATTGCCGAAATGCTTGGACTTGATCGGACCTTTATCATCCAAAGGACGTCCCAAAGGATCGACAACGCGGCCTATCAGTTCCGGGCCGACCGGTATCTGCTGAACCTTGCCGGTTAGGCGGACGCGCGCTCCGGCGCTGATCTTAGTTTCATCGCCCAGAAGCACCGCGCCGATCTCGTTTTCCTGCAGGTTAAGTGCGAAGGCTTGGATCATCTCTCCACCTTTGCCCTCGATTTCAACCACCTCGTTGGCCCCGCATGAGCGCAGGCCGTAGATCCACGCTATACCGTCGGCGCTGCGGGTAACCACACCGACATTTTCTATCTCCGGGGAAGTCTTTAGCTCCTCTATGGCGTTCCTGATATCTTCCGATAGTTCTTTGACTGAAATCTCACTCATTAAAGTCTTCTCCTTATACTTAGGTGGTTAATTGTTTCAATTTATTCAACTTAGCGCTAACGCTTAGATCCAGCAGATGGTTCGCGAACTCCAGCCGTATGCCGCCAACGACGGAGCGGTCTACTCTTTCATTTACGATTATATCTTTGGCGTTAGGGCTGATCTTGAGTACGGTTTTCTTGATATCTTCGAGCTGGGGCGGCGACAGTTTATGTGAAGATATAGCCGTAAGTTCTACTATATGATCCCGGCTTTTTCTGACCTGCATGATATCCCTGGAAAGGGAATTAAGCTCGCTTGCCTTATTGTTTTCAACCAGATAAGCCGCAATTTTCGCGGCAAGGCTGCTCTGGCTTTCTTTGTTCATAAGTTCTGCTACTTTGTCTGCCAGCTTAGTACGGGAAAAGGAACTCGTCATGCGCGCTCCCTTAGCACCTTGGATATAAGCTGCTTGTCTTTATCGTCATCCAATTTCTGTCTGGTAACTTCCTCGGTAGTGGCAACTATAAGGTTAACCATTTCCTTTTCCAGCTTGCGCTTGGCTTTGTCCGACTCTTCCAGGATCTTTTGCTTGGCTTCCTTGATGATCTGGTCAGCTTTAGCCTGGGATTTCTCTTCGGCCTGCTTGATGATCAAGCTGGCTTTGTCCTTGGTCTCAGCTATCAACTCGTCGGCTTCGGCCCGGGTCTGTTTCCTGACTTTATCGACTTCTTCGTCAAGCTTCTCCTTCTCCGCCTGCATGTCGCTGGTCAGCCGCACGCCTTCTTCGATGGTTTTCTGGCGCTTGTCCAAAATATCAACGATTCTATGGAAGACAAACTTATATAGAACAAAAAATACCAGTAAAAAGGTAATGAGCTGGACTATAAAAGCCTGGCCGTCAATGCCAAGAGCGGCAAAGCCGGTAGCTTCCGACGATCCTTCTGCTGCGAACCTATTTAATATTTCAAACATATTTTAAGCTTTCTCCTGATGAACCATTATCCGACTATGAAGAATCCGGCGATGGCCAAGATTCCGAACACTTCAGCCAATCCGATGAAAATAAACAGCTGGCCTAAGAACTTAGCGGACTCCGGGTTGCGGCTTACGGCATTCATAAAAGATGCGCCCATTATGCCTATCGCTATGGCCGGTCCTATGCCGCCAAATCCTAGCAAAAGTCCTTTCGCTATCACCGTTGTGTCTACTGCTTCTGCAAGTAATTCCATTTCTTTCCTTTCTTTATAATTAATAAATTCTTATAAACTTTAAATACTACTAGGCTTTCTCTTCCGCTTCTTCCAAGCTATGGGAAATAGCCAAAGACAAATATGCCACCAGAAGCACTACGAAGATATACGCCTGTAGTATTCCAACAAAAATTTCAAGCAATGTAAAGGGCAAGCCGGCTATCGGTCCGGCCATTTGCGCCAAATGAGTAAAAACGGAGATCAATATTTCACCTACGGCCACATTGAGGAACAACCGCAGGCCTAGGGTTATAAGCCTGGTGAATTCTGAAAATATCTCGAAAGCGCCGATCAAATATGTTGCCGGGTTTATCAGGCTTCCCGGGAAATAGTGCTTAGCGTAGTTTTTAAGCCCGATTTCCCGGATAGCCAAGATCTGGACCACGATCATCCCAAACAGGGCCATGGCCATCGTCCCGTTCAGGTCGGCCGTGAACGGACGAAGGAAATTAGTCCCGTTGTATTGCACGGAATGTCCCACGCCGGGGAACAGCCCAAGCCAGTTGCTAAGGAGAATAAAGAAGAAGAGGGAAGCGAAAATAGGGGCGTATTTAAGAGCAATCCGACGGCTGCCCAAACTGTTGCTCATGGTAGTTATGATGAATTCTACGCCGGCATCAACCAGCTGCACCGGTCCGCGCGAACCGCCCACTTTCATCTTGCGGGCAGCAATAAACAGAAGGATTATGATTAGTAGCGAGCAAAACCAGCCATAAACCATAGAGTTAGTCACGGCTATGTCGCCGACATGAAAGAGCTTCTGTGAAGATATGGTGACATGCAGGTCTTCCTGGGCAAAGTTTGTGATGAAATTAAAGCTCATTCATATCCTTATTTAGTTTCTTATATGCCTTAAATATAATAAATCCGGCTAAAATTGTACCAAATAACAGCCCGATTAGTGTAAAAACCTGTCCCGACTCTCTTTTATCGTCCAGCCAGGCGCCGCCTACGATAGGTCCGGCCAAAGCTATTGCCAGCCGCCAGCTGATATCAAGCAGACTGGAAAAGAACAAGCGTTTTGCTTTTTTAACAGTCTCCTCATTAGTCGTCGTTTTACCGGCGCTTTTTACCATTGCTCTTACCACTATATCACCTCTGTTTTTTGCAATCAACCGCAATCTTAAGCGATATTTGACGTTTGTTATTATAAATCGAGGATGTTTGAGGATTTTAAAACCAAAGAGTCTGTCGTAATAGTCTATACCGGCGAGGGAAAGGGCAAGACCAGCGCGTCGCTCGGCTTGCTATCGCGAGCGCTTGGCAGCCGCTGGAAAGTCGCATTTATACAATTCGTCAAATATTGGGGCGTCGGCGAACACATATTCCTAAAAGATATTGAGGGTTTGTACGAAGACCAGCTGCACTTTTATAAGGGCGGGAAAGGCTTTTATAATGCCGGCGAACTTTCCGAAGCGAACATTTCGCCCCAGCAGCATAAAGAAGCGGCGGCGGAAACTTATAAAGAGGCTCTTAAAGCCGTCTCATCCGGTGATTTTAAACTGGTTATCTGCGACGAGATCAACAACGCGGTACATGAGAAATTGCTTAAGAAATCCGATCTTAAAAAACTGATAGAGGGCAGGCACCCGTCTACCAGCCTCTGCCTAACGGGCCGGAACTTTCCTGAAGACCTGTTGGACAATGTAGACATAGCTACCAATATGACTAAGATCAAACACCACTTTGACGATAAGTTTTTGGCCAATCCTGGTATAGATTATTAATTGCTTCATTAACATATTTATTATATAGTATAGAAATGGCAGAAAATAATGATTGGGGCGGCGATGAGATATTTAGAGATGCACCCAAATTTTTCGGCAACCCTAACCCTGATGCACGCCACTACGTAGGCTCACGCGGGAAGAAATACCAGTTTATTGCTTCCTTATCTATAGCAGCCAGTCTAGCAAGCGACCATTCTGAGGAGCCGCGAAGCGCATATGATGTTTATAACGATCTATTCACAGAATTGTCTATGCGAGGTATCAATATGTCCGCAAGCACACCGAACGGCGCAAATGAAAGTAGAAGAATATTAACTGCGATTGAGCAGATAGTGGGCGTAGGTGCGATTCAATCGCTTGCCGACATATCCATACAATCATATCTTGCGGATTTAAAGCTTACTCGCAGATTATCAGCTACCACCGAAGCGCTTAGCGAAGGTAATGCCATAGTGTTGCCGTTCCCCCACGAACTGGCGCCAGGCGGGCAAATAAAGAAAAGGGTTCCGGTCTGGGGCGTTTTGGCCTCCTTTCCTAATGTGGCTATGGACGAAGCGTCAGTACGCGATGAAACTACCATGACATCGGTGGTATTCCCAACGCATGAACATGCGGTTAAAATGAACATCTCTCCTGACGACCTAATATCAGTAATCGGCGCAGAGAACCGGACGGTTTCCGACGGCAACACCGGCTTCATAGTAGCCGCACGGTAAATTTTCTTAAAAACTGCTAATCTATATCTATGCCAAAGCCTCTTCTTTATATGATGCTGGGGATCCCGGGGTCCGGTAAGACGTCTGTGTCGGAATATATTGCCAAGATTACGAAGGCCGTGCATATCAGCAGCGACCAGTTCAGAAAACATATGTTTGATAATCCGGAGAATATTACCGAGATTGAGCATAACCAGATATACAGCATGCTGGATTATATAACCGTCCAGATATTAAAAAGTGGCAAAAGCGTTATTTATGACGCCAACCTGAACCAATATGTCCATAGGCAGGAAAAATACAAGATATGCGATGAGGTCGGCGCCGTCCCTAAATTAATCTGGGTAAAGACTAGCGAGGAAGTCGCCAGGCAGCGGGCTACCGAGCAGGCGGATCTTCACCCCCGGCACAGACCATTCGGCAACATGCGGCCGGAAACCTTCAAGAGGCTGGTAAAACAGATGGAGGAACCTAAAGAAGACGAAGATGCAGCCATAATAAGCGGCAATGAAATAGACGAAGATGAGATTAAAAAAGTAATAGAAAGCCTTGTCTAGATGCTTTCATCGGCCGGGAACTGGCGCAAAAGCTTCGGCCTCTGGTAGGCGATACCGTGGCTTAAACTGGCGACCCATCGGAGGATATACTTGCTTAGCCCGCCGGGTTTTTTGGAGATTCTGAACACCGCGGCACACTTAAGCTCCGGACGGCGGACTATGTTGACTCTTTTGGCGATATGCACGGCCAGATCAATATCTTCATGATATTTGCTATCCGTGCAAGTACTGCGCCTCTCGGCTTGCCAAACCCAGCTTGGAATAACCATATTCGAGCCAAACAGCACATTGTGCCGCAGAAACGTATAGCTTAAGAAATAATAAGCAAGATCCACCAAGTAAGTGCTGCCTCGAGTCAACTTTAGATTGCGATAATAGCAGCTGCCGCTCAAAGCGTAGGACAGGTTATGTCCACGATAAAAACCAAGCACGTTCTCCACCCAGTCCGGGGGCAGTTGAGTGTCGGCGTCTATCCTACCAATAAGACTGGAGTGTGTCTCATTAAATCCTTTGTCGCGGGCGTAGACTATGCCTTGCTGGGGCTCCGTCACGACTCTAACGAACGGATATTTGCGGGCTATGTTTATTGATTCATCGGTAGAATTATTGTCTACCACTATAACCTCGTCCGGCATGACCGTCTGGGCAGCTAGCGAATCCAGGCACTCGCCCAGATAGTCTTTCTCATTGAAAACTGGTATGATTATCGAAAGTGTTAATGGTTTTTGTTTTTTTAGCACTCACTTAATATTATCAGATGCCAAAACGTAAACAAACAACGACAATTAATAGTGCTTCTATGCGGCGAATAAAGATGTTTCTGGGCTGGCTGGGGCTTGGCTGGCCGAAGTCAAAGCTCGGCAGCAGATTGCTGGCCGGTTTTATAGCGGTCATTTTCCTGACAATCGGATCCATGTATGGGATCGCCCAGTGGTATATAGCCAAGCATAAAAGCGAACCTCTGGTTATAGGCGCGACTTTCGTGCCCGGCTATGCCCGGTTCTTTGATCTGGATCCGCAGGAAACACTTGAAGCCATGATAAAAGACATAGGCTTCACGCGGCTAAGGCTGGTCAGCTACTGGAACAAGGGCGAGCCAAAGCCCGGCAAATACGATTTTTCCGACCTGGACTGGCAATTCAAAATGGCCGAAGAGAATAACGTCGATATAAGCCTGGCTATAGGCCTGCGGCAACCCCGCTGGCCGGAATGCCACATGCCGGACTGGGCGGCAGGCCTGCCGAAAGAAGACTGGTCCAAGCGGTTGAAAACCTATATGCAAAAAGTTATCGAGAGATATAAAGATAGTCCGTCTCTGGTCAGCTATCAGCTGGAAAACGAATACTTTTTGAAAGTTTTCGGAGACTGTCCGGACCACAGCGAAGAAAGGCTGATAGATGAATTTAACTTTGTGAAACAGCTCGACCCGGACAAGCCGCTAATAGTTTCCCGAAGCGATAATGCCGTGCCCAGCTGGCCGGTAGGAGAGCCGCGGGCCGATATAATCGGCGCTTCGATTTATAAAAGGGTATGGGACAAGACGGTCACTAACCGATACTTTGAATATCCTTTTCCGGCGTGGTTTTATGCCTTCTTAGCCGGAGGCGCGGAACTGACAACCGGCAGGAACACGTTCATCCACGAGCTGCAGACCGAAGCCTGGCTGCCGGACAACACAGGTTTTAGCTTCGGTTTCGCTAAAAATGATTATCACATGAATGACATAGGCTCTATACCCGAACAAAACAAATCATTAAATTCTAAAAGACTGGCCGACAGGATAGATTACGGAGTAGGCACCGGCATGAGAACAATAGATGTCTGGGGAGTGGAATGGTGGTACTGGCGGAAAGTTAAAGCAAACGACCCGTCGCTGTGGAATACCGCAAAGGAAAAGATTAGACAATATCAGTACGGATATTAATCTATCAGCTGAACTGGACTTTTGATTCGCTATTGTAGATTAAGTCTATATTCTCTCGAAAAACAAGCTTGGCTAACCATCGGCGTACTCCGGTAGCAGTAATAAAATCCTCCACTTCAGCATCTTTTCTGAGCGCACGCTGAGCTTCAGATTCTGCCGGTGGTGCAGATTCTTCACCTTTTGCCCTTCCTAGGCCCAGATTTATTTCTCCAATATTTTCTTTCAACATAGAAATAATATTTTTTCACATATAAAACGCTAGTGCAAGGTTCGTTTTATTGGGAAGAAATTTCTTGTCTAATTATATCTTTAATGACGTAGTCCGTCATTTATCATACCGGCGCGCAATATAGGATTATCTACAGCCGCATGGGCGTAAAAATCCTCGCCAGTATAGTGAACCACTCGGGGGCCTTGTCCGGTCGGAACAGGATAATATACCGCATCAGAAGATAAATCTATATCTCCCGGGACAAACATATAACTTCCTTCAACACCGCTTAGTTTGATATTTCTGCCGCCAACCTGGTGAACAGCTTGAGCAATTTCTCCATTATGCGTTCCTGCCATATTTTGTCTTCCGAGCCTGCCGTTTTCAGTCATAAAGGCCCGCCAGCCGAACCTTGCTATGTCCGCCGTCATACGCCGGGGGCTCATAGCCGCCGACAATGCGGGGATATCTGCGCTATTTATCGCGCCCCGCAGCCTTCCTATGCCGCCGGAACGTCCGAAATCTTTTCTGACTCCGCCTGCATCTCTGCCGGCTTTGTGAGGCATTTCATCAATACTAAGTCCGGTTATTTCCAATACATCCGAGCCTCTGCCTGCAATTTGCAAACCGGTTAGTCCGCCGCCCGAAAAGCCCGCTATGAAAGTTTCACCCAAAGCGCGGCCTTCCAAAAATCTCATTTGATATTCAGCCGGAACTCTTATGCCCATAGCTATTTTCCTTTTATCTTCATCGTCCAAGGTTACGGAATCCGGTTCGTTGGGCAGAACAGTCACTCGGGAATTTGGTAATACAAGTTCTTGGACTGCACGTGCCCCTATGTAATGGTGCGCTGTCCAGCCTTGCATGTAATGAAGAGGGAGCACTAGGTCTGTTCCATCGTATTCGCCATCTATAGGCTCCAGGGTAGCGGCTTCCACGTGGTGGTTCGGACTGACCTCTATATGTTCGGCGATGGGCCGTTCGGCATATACATCTGCTAAGGTCTTATGGGCCCATCTCTCCCGGAAAGCTTCAATATTATCGCGTAGCGGCTCCAGAGCCTCTTTCGCGGTTCTCTCCTCTATACTTATCATTTAAGCAATTACAGCATATATTGTAATTTTTTTCAAGATAGCTCATACTGTTATCAAGGCGAATAACAGTTATGGTAAAGAAGAAAACGAAGCAGCCAAAAAAGATCCAAAACCGCCGCGCAAAGTTCGACTATGCGTTGGATAAGGATATTATTGCCGGAATTTCCTTGAATGGCCGTGAGACGAAATCATTAAGACTCAGCCACGGACACTTGAGAGGGGCTTATATAAATATAAGGAACGGGGAAGCTTGGCTAACTAATGCCACGATTACCAGCTCTCCGGGATTTACCATATCCGAAGCCGAACAGACCAGAGAGCGCAAACTTCTCCTGAAAAAACGTCAAATAGATGCGCTGGCCGAAGCTAAGAATCAGGGCAAAACTATAGTGCCGATAGAATTTCTGACCGGCGGCCGCTACATAAAGATCAAAATAGCTGCCGGAAAAGGTAAAAAACGCTACGACAAACGAGAAAATATCAAAAAGCGCGACCAAACCCGTCAAGCCGCCAAAGAACTAAAAAACAGATAGTAAGGTGTTTACATCTGTGAAGTAAAGCAGGTATAATTACACCCTGTAATATTCCCGGGTAGCTCAATGGTGGAGCAAGAAGCTGTTAACTTCGAGGTTGCCGGTTCGAGTCCGGCCCCGGGAGCCATAGGTTTGCTGAGAACTCTTGCGGTTCTTAGTAAACCTATTTGTTTTTCCGGGCCAGACGAGAGCCGGATGCGCGATAGCCACGGTTCGGTGCAGCGAAGCTTAGAAAAGAAAGCACTTCAGTATTTTCTTTTCGTGCAAGCGGAAAAGGACGTAGTCCGCTGACCGGCCTCGTTTCTAATCTCGCGTCGGAGTCGTATATTGACAAAATATCATTTTTATGATATCTTAGTTTCTATGTCTAATCGTAGAAAATCAACTAAGGAAACCGGGGAAGGACTTGAATTGCGCCGCCTGGCTCTTGCTAGTGATCCTGAGCTGATAGCTACCAAAATAACTCAGCGATTACAAAAAGTGGGGCATGCCATTGCAACTTCACCTGATGTACGCGAGGTAGAAGAAGATGTATTTTCGACTTGCTCGGAACCAATTGATAATAGAGGCGATCGTATGCTTAGGGCCCGGGATACGGGGATTCCTCTAGTTGAAGTAAGACTTTTACCGGCCGATCCGGTATATGATCCTTTAAGCCGCCTATTTGACATTGATGGAAGTCCTGTATATAGCATTTTCCGCACAGACGGACAGCAACAAAACCGAAGAGGAAAGGGCAATTTTATATCCTATCAGAGTATTGGCCTCACATCTGGGCATCCTGGCGGTATAGGTATTTTGGCTGTCGGCGGAGACTTTTGGGGACCTGAGATCAAATCGTGTATGGATACGGGTGACTTCAGCGGCTACGATGATAGTGACAAAGGCGCACTAAGACCTCCAATGCCTTCATTCAGTGCTAGCACAAGCTATGAACATGACCTCGTAAACTCATTAGTATTTAGAGGGCACAACCGTGATGGTATGTCGGTAGCATTAGACCGTGTAGAAGAAGAATTTGGTTTAGCCAGTAGAAGAGAGGGCGCTATTGAAGGCACAGCTGTAGAAATTGTAGAAACTCCGCCCGAAAGACAACTGCCGGGCAATTCCCTACATTTACCTAGTGGTAGTTAAGATGAGTACAAATACCCCCGAACTCGATAAATTGCGTTTTAGATCTGGTGAAACTGCAGAAGATTTTGCCAATAAAGTTGCTGATGCTTTGCGAGGTGAAGACGGCAAAATTACTACACCCAGTACAGTAAGAATAGCGTTTGAAGACTTTACCTTGCCCGACCATATAGTCATGCTAGGTACTACCGAGGTTGACGGAATAACTATCAGTTACACCGAGTTATTTGGCGGTGCCCTTGAGCACTTCCATGGAGTTAAACCCTCAAGCTTCAGAGCTGTAGAAAACCCTGATGTCCCTCAAATGCAACCATTTTCTATGCAGCTTGAATTAGGTTTTCAAGATCAAGCAGCTGGCGCCCCTGAAGTGTAAAGCCTCAAAAAACATAAGCACTCTCGCGAAGGCAGAGTGTTTTTGCTTTTGTGGGATAATGAAACTGTGAAAGAAATGAAATTCCAAGTTGAGATAAACGCGACTAAAGAAAGGGTTTGGGATACTCTGTGGCAAGACGAAACATTCCGGCAGTGGGCAAGCATCATCGACCCGGGAACATATATGGCAGGGGAGCTGAAAGAAGGCAATGAAGTACAGTTCATTTCTTCTGAAAACGGATATGGCGTAACAAGTTTGGTTGAAAAGCTGGTCCCGGGCGAATTCTTGCTGCTCAGACACCATGCAGATACGCAGGATACCGGAAAGCGGGAGCGTAAAAAGGAGTGGACTGGCGGCACGGAAAGTTACAGACTTGCAGAGAAAGACGGAACTACGACTTTAACCGCTGTCTTTGATGTTCCGCCAGAATTGGAAAAATATTTTAAGGATAACTATCCCAAAGCCCTGGAACAAGTTAAGGTATTAGCTGAAAGAAAGTAGTGGTAGTCAGGGCTAATTAAAAGTTACTAATTCTTATGAACCTAGGGCGACCCGGCCCGATATCAAACAGTTGGCAAAATAAAGTAATTGGTATATTTGACTAAATTAACTTTTTATTATATTTTATAAAGAATGAAAAATCCGGAGCTTATATTAATTGCCGGGAAACCATATTCAGGCAAATCAACAATTGCAGCAGAATTTGCTAGAAAAGAAGAGCCAAGCTCTGTAAAACACTTATCTATGGGCGATCACGTCCGAGCGATTTTAGCTGGCGATATAGAGTCCGGATATGCCGAACAGCTCAAAGCCGGAATAGAAGATCTTAAACGTCATATACCGATGCCTCCGGAAACAACTTTGGGCATATTTACCGAATTTATGAATGCTCAGACTGAAACGGATCTGATAGTAGTTGACGGGCATCCGACTCCGTCAGACATAACTGCGCTGCATGAACTTGGAGCTATTGCCGTCTGTAAAGTAGAGATAAGCGATGACACGGTTTATGCGAGAAGTGCTGAGCGAACCCAAAGATTTACAGACGCTCCAGAAGATAGGGCTGCAGTACAAAGGCGGCTAGAGTATTTTGCCCAGAATACTTTGCCTGTCTTAGAGCAAATGGCATTGGAATTCCCATTTCATGAACTTGACGGAGAAAAACCCATGGAAGAAAATGCTGCTGCGTTAAGCGGTATATATCACACTAATTCTCTCCAGATATAGAAACAGAGGATATCTGATGGCAACCCCCGAACAACTCTATGACCCAGCCTTAGCCGAAGACCGTATCCGAATGCTGCATGAAAGCAGCCTGCATGTAAGTCTCGCGGCAACCGGCGCAGGCCTCGGCATACAAGGCAAGCTTTGGGCGGTGGCTGGCGCAAGCTCTACGTTAATTGAGGCTATAAACCCTTATAACCAAGCTTCTTTTGACAGTTTTGTCGGAAGAGACTGGTCCGGCGAAGGCCACAGCTATTCATCAGAATTAGGCGCCGTAGCTCTGTCGCAAGGCGCGTTTTTTAATGCGCAAGAGCATGGAGCGAACGGAAAAGTCAGCAACCTGCATGTAGCAGGCCTGGGATTGAGCGCGGCCGTATCTACCAACAGGGATAGACGCGGGGATAATAAGATTCATGCCGCAATTCGCAGTAATAAAGGGGTTGAGACCGCAGTAGTTTTTATGAGCAAAGCCCTCGGACGTGAGACTGACGGTAATGTAGCGGACCTGATAGGCATCAATATGATCCTAGCAGCAGCTGACATTGAGCCGATTCCTATACAGGCAGATAGTGGAGTATATTCGGACCAGCTGGAAGAAACTCCTCAAGGTTTGATCCTAAAGCCTGAAAGTCTGGGCGGTATTGATCTATCGCCTGATTTTAGAACTATATTAGTAGATATTGACGGAGGCGTATTGGAACCGGAATTGGACCCTGAGAAACATATAGTCATGCCCGGATCATTCAACCCGATCCAATTTGGCCATGACCGCATAGCCCAAGCCGTCCATACCCAAACAGGCAAACAGCCCGTACTTGAAATAACGGCCAGCAATGTGGAAAAAGCGGATATAGGCGTAGATGAGATAACCGAGCGAGCAGCAAAACTGCGTGGGCGGTGGCCAGTCATATTGACAAGAGAAAATGCCCGGTTTGTTGATAAAGCGGCGGCCTATGGATGTGATTTTATCGTGGGGTACGACACCGCCCGGCGGATAGTTGATCCTGCATATTACGATAGTCCTGGAGCTTTCAGGAGCGCGCTGGACAGATTCAAGGAAGGAAACATCAGATTCTATGTCGCTGGCAGAAGAGACG
>CAMLDK010000021.1 GCA_946478995.1 uncultured Candidatus Saccharibacteria bacterium
TCTGGTATTTACCATCCTCAGGCTAGTAAAAGGCTTCGTATAGGATTACTCCTTGGGGTGGCCAAAAAGCCCTACGAACCACAGCAGGATTACTGCACCGCCAATGGCTATCAAGAAACTGTAGAGGTTAAACCCGCTGACTTTGTCTCCGCCTATGGCGTCGGCGATAAACCCGCCGATAAACGCCCCGATCACGCCGACGATAATATTGCCGATGACTCCCAGCCGGCCGTTATCTCCGGTAATCATCGATGCTATCCAGCCGACAATGCCGCCGAATATGATAAAAATTAATATGTTCATACTACCTCCTTCTACGGGCATTATAGAAATATCCGGACAATAAATATGTAAAATCTTGCAACTATTTCTGTAAAATTTCTAACAGTTGGCGCAAGTCCCTTAAGATTCTTAAGGCGAACTGACCGGCAAGCGGAATATATTTAATAATGATCATGCTTATTTGTAAAATTTTACAACAGCAACACCTCTAGATATCAGACTTGACATTACGTCTGAGTAGGGTATGATTAGTGCTTCGTGTCTTTTTCAAAACAGGGTGGAGACGCGGAATCCATAAATAAGAAAATAATTACAATTTGGGAGGATTAATATGCGTTTTACCGCAGTGATAGCGGGTCTATTAGCATGCACGGTGATTTTCCTGGCAGATAGCCAGCAGGTCAGCGCGCAAAGCAGCAATAACCCCGAACAATTAGCATCTACCGACGTATTGACATTATTGGACAAAAGTTCGCTTGCCGATAGGCTGGCGGTCGATAAAGACAGTAAAAAGACAGAGCCCAAGCAAATCGTGGAGTATGTAGTTTCCGAAGGGGATACACTGGCCGGGATTGCTAATTCATACGATATTGACTGGTCCAGGATCTTTAATAAGAATGAGAATATAAGCGATCCGAATATATTAACGCCGGGTATAACGATAATTATTCCTGCTGAGAATGAAGAACTGCCTGATCGCGCCGGCGAGCTGCAAGTCGAGCAGCCGGCTCCGATAAAGAACACGAATACCGCACTTCAACCCTACCGGTCTAGCGGTTTAAATAGGGCTTCATCTGCCGGCAATGCTTATTCATACGGCTATTGCACCTGGTATGCGAAGCAACGGCGTCCTGACCTGCCCAACCAAATGGGCAACGCTATATCCTGGGTTTCCAGTGCCAGGGCCATGGGAATACCGACCGGCTCCAAGCCACAGGCTGGAGCAATCGGCCAGAGCGGCAACCATGTTGTGTACGTTGAGAAAGTAAATAATGACGGTACGGTGACTGTATCTGATATGAACTATGCCGGCATAGGCGTGGTAACGACCCGCAAAGCTCCCGCCAGCTCGTTCTACTATATTTATTAGCAGTAGAATCGACAACATATTGACTAGTGTTAGAATTTCGTGATAAGATGTAAGTCTTCACTTGAAAAACTTGGTGAAAACGCAGGTCTGAAATGTTGCAGAACAGATCAGAAACCACTGTCACCAAGAATTTTTATGTAATAAGACCTAAAGGAAAGGCGCATAAGTTGAAGACCTTACTCACCCGAAAAATCGGGATGACTAGCATAATTTCTGATGACGGCAGCGCCCTGGCTGTGACGCTTCTTTCAGCCGGCGAAAATGTGGTTACACAGATTAAAACGGAAGAAATTGACGGATACAGCGCAATCCAGCTCGGAACAGAAGACACTAAAAAGCTTGCGAACCCGCAGATCGGCCATGCCAAGAAAGCTAACATCAAGCCAAACGTGATGCGCGAAGTACGGACAGACGAACTCGGAGAAACAAAGGTCGGCGACAAATACGGAGCCGATCTTTTCGTTGCAGGAGATATGGTTGACGTCCAGTCTACTTCCAAAGGAAAAGGGTTTGCCGGCGCTATAAAACGGCATAATTTCTCCAGGCAGCGAAAGACCCATGGCGCAAAAGGCGCTACCAGACGCGTAGGCTCCATAGGCTCGATGTATCCACAGAAGATTTTCAAAGGCAAGAAAATGGCCGGACATATGGGGCACGAGAAAACGACCGTGAAGAACCTGAAGGTCGCGCTTGTGGTCAAGGAAAAGAATCTTATCGGCGTATTCGGGGCAGTACCAGGCCCGCGCAAAAGCCTGGTAGTTATAAAGGGAGTCAAATAATGCAAGTTATCTCCTATTCCAAATCAGGTGCGAAATCAACCGCCAAAGTCAGCTTGGACAAGAATGTATTCGACGTGGAAGTGAAGTCCCACGGGCTTTTGAAGAGCGCTTACCATACATATTTGGATAACGGGCGGAACAACTTAGCCAGGACCAAGACCCGCGGCGAAGTGATAGGAAGTACCAAAAAACCATGGAAACAAAAAGGCACCGGCCGGGCACGCTTCGGTTCACGCTACAATCCTATCTGGCGCGGCGGCGGTATTATTTTTGGACCCACCGGAGAGGAAAATTATTCTAAGAAATTGAACAAGAAAGCCAAAAGAACTTCAATACGACAGGCCTTAACACTCGCAGCGAAGTCAAACGCAGTAGCCGTAATAGATGAGTTTGCAGTAAGCGACGGCAAGACCAAGACGGCGGAGAAGCTTCTGGCAAAAATTGGTGCGAAGAGACGGACTCTTATCGTGTCGGTAAAAGCCAACGACTCAACAAGAAGAGCGGTTAATAATTTGCCGAATGTCCAGCTGGTAAACGCGGACTATTTGAACACTTACGATATTTTGAATGCGGATTTTGTCATAGTCGCCAAACCTGCCTTGAGCGAAATCTCAAGCTGGCTAACAGACGCGCCGAAGCCTGTTAAGGAGAGCAAATAATGAGTGCCGATGTAATGGTTCTAAAGCCCAGGATGAGCGAAAAGGCATATGATCTGAGCCATAACATGGATACTTATGTGTTTGAAGTTCCCATTGAGACAAATAAACTAGAGATCGCTAAGGCTGTCGAGGGACAGTTCAAGGTTACGGTCGAGGATGTCAGGATTCTTGTGCACAAAGGTAAAAAAGCCCGTTCTATCCGTATCGGCGGCGCCCGCAAATATGTCTACGGAAAAAGAGCGGATGTTAAAAAGGCTTATGTAAGAGTCAAAAAGGGCGAGACAATACCTATATTTGCCAGCATAGACGAAGCTGAAGAGAAAGCTAAGAAAGCCGAAGCTAAGGCCGCCAAGAAGACTGACAAGGCCGTAGAAAAGACGGAAAAAACCGTCAAAACCGCTACCAAGCCAAAAGCTAAGAAGGCCGAAGAAAAACCCAAGCCAAGGCGAGGGTTATTCGGTATCAGGCGCAACCCGAAGGAGAATAAATAATGCCGATAAAAGCTTATAAGCCTACTACACCTGCACGCCGCGGCATGTCTTCCCAGGATTTTGATACGATAACCGCTAGAAAACCGCTTAAATCACTATTGGTTACTAAAAAACAGAAAAGCGGCCGCAATAACCAGGGGCGAATAACTACCCGACACAAAGGCGGCGGTGCCAAGAAATTTTACAGACTGGTTGATTTCAGGCTGCTTGACGTGAAGTCTTTGACTGTCGAGCAGATAGAATACGACCCTAACCGAAGCGCGCGGATTGCCCGGGTCAAAGATGATAACGGAAAATACCACTATATCCTAGCTACTCCGGCTATGGAAAACGGTAAAAAATTGTCCGTAGGCAGCGAAGCACCCGTCAAAAACGGCAACAGGCTGCCTATCAGCAAAATCCCAGCCGGAAGCATCCTCCATAATGTCGAGTTAGTGCCCGGCAAGGGCGGTCAGCTGGCAAGAAGCGCCGGAACAAGCATCCAGCTTATGGGCAAAGAAGGCGATAGCGCCCACCTAAAACTACCAAGCGGCGAAGTCCGCTTAGTAAGCGTGGACTGCCAGGCTTCTATCGGGCCTATCGGTAACGAACAGCACCAGAATATAAAGATCGGCAAGGCCGGACGAAACCGGCATAAGGGCATCCGTCCGAGTGTTAGGGGTGTCGTTATGAACGCCGCGGACCACCCGCATGGCGGCGGTGACGGCGGACGCCATGGAATCGGCGGCGGTAAGAACCACGGAGCCGCACCTAAGACACCTTGGGGCCAGAAAACCCTAGGATTCAAGACCCGACGCCGGAAGTCTACAGATAAGTTCATAGTAAGAAGCCGCCATAAGGCCAAGAGGAGATAAGACGTGAGTAGATCGTTGAAAAAAGGACCGTTCGTAGACCCTAAGCTGGCTCGCAAAGTAGCCGCATTATCAAAAGATGACCGCACAGTTATCAAGACTTGGGCGCGGGCAAGCAGTATTCCGCCGGAGTTTGTCGGACGGACCATAGCCGTACATAACGGTAAGACACATGTACCGGTCTTCATTACTGAAAACATGGTCGGACATAAGCTCGGCGAATTCGCACCTACCCGTAAATTTCGAAGGCACGGCGGCAAGCTAGCGAAAGGACAGGACTAAGATGGATATAAAGGCGAGTGCGAAATCAGTACGTATCAGCCCGCGTAAAGTCGGGGATGTAGCCGCTTTGGTCCGCGGACGAAACGTTATGGATGCTATTACTATTCTTGAACACACTCCGAGGCGGGCTGCTTTGCCTGTTCGAAAGCTTATAGAAAGCGCTAGAGCCAATGCTCTTCATAACTATAATCTTATAGAAGACAGTCTGACCCTAAAATCTATAAGCGTTACTCCGGGGCCGAGAATGAAAAGATTCAGACCGGCAGCGCACGGCCGCGCCTTGCCATACGAAAAGAAATCCAGCCACATATACGTGGAAGTTAACGGCCAGAAAAAACAGCCGAAGAAACCGGCAGCTAAAAAGACAGAAGAGAAGAAGGAGTCGAAATAATGGGACAGAAAGTTAATCCGATAAGCATGCGGCTTCAAGTCAACAAGAACTGGCGCAGCAAATGGTTCGCCAGCAAGAAGGACTATGCCCATTATCTGACCCAGGATCTGAAGGTCAGAAAGATGATCGATGACCTGCTGGGTTCACGGGCGGCTATAAACAAAGTGGATATAGAGCGTTCGCCGAATTTGGTTACCATAACTATATCGACGGCTAAGGCCGGCGTGGTTATCGGCCGGGGCGGAACCGGAGCGCAGGAGCTGAAAGATAAGATTGAAAAGATCTACGGCGTACCCGTGCGTGTCAACATTGAAGAAATCAAGAAATCCGAGCTATATGCCAAGATAGTGGCTGAGAATATTGCCCATCAGCTGGAAAGACGAATCTCTTTCAGAAGGGCTATCAAACAGTCCGCCGCAGCTACTATGCGGGCCGGCGCCAAAGGTGTAAGGATCGAAGTTGCCGGCCGGTTGAACGGTGCGGAAATGTCCCGCCGTGAAAAAGAAGTCCAGGGCAGTGTGCCTTTGCATACTTTTAGGGCGGATATTGATTATCATGGCGCCAGAGCCCGTACGACAGCAGGGATAGTCGGCGTAAAAGTATGGATTTATAAGGGCGAGGCTATCTAAGATGTTAATGCCGAAGAAGCAAAAGTACAGGAGAGTAAGAAAGGGCCGTATCAAGGGTCCGGCAACAGCCGGCAACAAGATTGAGTTCGGCCAGTACGCTTTGCAATCCATGGGCCAGGAAAGGGTAACCAGCCGGCAGATAGAGTCCGCCAGACAGTCCATGACACGCTATATAAAGCGCGGCGGCAAGATCTGGATCAGAATATTCCCCCATACGCCGGTAACCAAAAAACCGGTCGGGCTGAAAATGGGCGGCGGCAAAGGGTCGCCGGAGTATTTCGTAGCTAAAGTCAGAAAAGGAACTATTCTGTTTGAAATGCAGGGAGTAGCACCGGAAACAGCCAGGGAAGCTATGCGTCTTGCCGGCCATAAATTGCCGGTTAAGACCAGGTTCATCCAGCGGGAAGGCGGCGAAGCATGAAACTAGCAGAGATCCGCAAGATGGAGACCGCCAAGTTAATAAAGCAAGTAAGCAGTGTGAAGCTCGAAATCGCCGAATTGAAAAAAGGCGTGATCATGGGCGAATCCACCAATGTCCGCGCAGTCAGAAATAAACGCAAACAGCTAGCCCGTATGCTGACCGTCGTCGGCGAGAAATTAGAAAAGGAGAAAATATAATGGCTAAGACTTTAACCGGAACCGTATCTTCCACGTCGCCTGACAAGACTATAGTTATAACCGTAGTTACTCATCAGACCCATCCTATATATAAGAAGCGCTTTGTCAGCTCTAAGAAGTTCATGGCTCACGATGAGAATAACGAGTGCAAGGTCGGCGACCTTGTAACTATCATAGAGACCAAACCTATATCCGCCCGCAAGCGCTTTAAGCTGGATAAGGTCTTAGAGAAGGCTCAGCTTACCCGTGAGGAATTAAGCGTACTGGATGCAGAAGAGCCGGAAAAGAAGGCCAAAAAAGAAGAACCCGAGAAAGAAAAGACTGAAGATAAGAGTAAAGACAGTGAAGATAATGATAAGCCGCAAGCGAAAAAGAGCGAGGAAAGCAAATGATCCAGCAAGAATCACGTCTAGTCGTATGTGATAACTCCGGCGCTAAAGAGATTCTTTGCATAAGGGTTTTGGGCGGTACCAGACGGCGCTATGCCCGGGTTGGAGACCAGATCACGGCAACCGTGAAGCAGGCTAACCCTAGCGGCAACGTAAAGAAAAAGAGCGTTGTCAGGGCCGTTGTAGTCCGTTCCCGCCAGCCTATCCGGAGAAAAGACGGATCATTGATACGATTTGACGATAATGCGGCCGTGATAATAGGCGAAGATAAATTGCCTAAAGCTACCCGTATTTTCGGACCGGTCCCAAGGGAACTTCGAGACATGGGATATAACAAGATCATAAGCCTTGCGCCGGAGGTGCTGTAAATGAAAGCCTATAAGATCCGGTTGAAGAAAGGCGACACCGTAATGGTACGTTCCGGTAAATATAAAGGCCAGACCGGTGTAATTCAAGCCGTGCATCCTATGGAAAACAAAGTCACCGTCGAAGGTATAAATATAGTCAAGAAATCCATGAAGCCTGACCAAAAATATCCCCGGGGCGGAATCATCGAAATAACCAAGCCTATATGGGTAAGCAAGGTCGGGATAGTCGAACCTACCGGCAAGAAACCGGAGCGAATCGGCTACAAGGTTACAAAAGAAGGCAAAAAGACCAGAGTTTTCAAGAAATCCGGAAAAGAGATCAAAGATACCAAAGCGGTTAAAGGAAAGGAGACTAAATAATGGCTGAAGTAAAAGCAAAAGCGCCGAAGAATACGCAGGCCGTTAGTGCTCCTGCCAGGCTCAAGAAGCTTTACACCGACCAGTACAAGACAGAGCTTTTCAAAGAACTGGGCTTGGGCAATGTTAACGAAGTCCCAAGGCTGGAGAAGATTATCGTAAGCATAGGGCTAGGCAAAGCCAAAGATGATAAAAAAATGTTTGAGGTAGCTTCAAACACGCTTATAAAAGTAACCGGACAGAAGCCTGTCGAGACTTTTGCGAAACAAAGTATAGCCAGCTTCAAACTTCGGGAAGGAAACCGTATCGGCCTGAAAGTCACACTGAGGGGGAGCCATATGTATGAGTTCCTGGACAGGGTTACCAATCTTGTTTTGCCGAGACTGCGCGACTTCCATGGTGTTAGCCTGCGCTCCTTTGACGGACAGGGCAATTACAGTATCGGCTTCACCGACCAATCAATTTTTCCGGAACTTAGTTTTGAGGAAACGACAAATTCACACGGTATGCAGATAACTATCGTGATTGACTCTAAAAGTAAAGAGCACTCCAAAGCATTGCTTGCAAAATTTGGAATGCCGTTCGAGAAGGAGGACAAATAAGATGGCAAAAACATCAATTATACATAGAGACAGAAAACGAATGAAAATGATCGATAAATATGCCGCTAAGCGGGCCGAGCTGAAAGCTATGGGAGATTATGAAGGACTGCATTTACTGCCCCGGAACTCATCGCCTACAAGACGCAAGAACCGCTGCAGCGAGACAGGACGCCCTCATGCGTATATGCGCACTTTCGGATTATCCCGTATTTCATTCAGGGAACATGCATCCAAGGGTGAAATCCCCGGTGTAACGAAAGCGAGCTGGTAAGGAGTTTTATGGTTTCTACAGATCCAATTTCAGATATGTTAACAAGAATAAGGAACGCTATTGCCGTCGGCAAGGGCGAGGTCAGCTTACCTTATTCTAAGATCAAGCTTTCCGTAGCGCAGATACTGGTTAAGAACGGGTTTCTAAGCGACGTCAGCTCAAGCGGCAAAGGAATAGATAAAAAAATCGTGATTGTCATCAATGAGGAAAATTCTAATCCGAAAATTACAGAAATCGACAGACTAAGCCGTCCGGGACGCAGGCTGTATGTAAAAGCAAAGGAAATCCCGAAAGTCAAAAGCGGCCGCGGTATGGTGGTGGTCTCTACTCCCAAAGGCGTGATGTCCGGAGACGATGCGAAAAAGTCAGCTATAGGCGGCGAATTAATTTGTAAGGTTTATTAATGAGCAGAATAGGAAAATCACCAATCAAAGTACCGTCGGGCGTGAATGTCGCTATAGACGGCAGAAAAATAGCCGTTACTGGTCCGAAGGGCTCTTTGGAACTGGAATTATCACCCCTAATTAAAGTTAGCCAGAAAGATGATGAGCTGGTAGTGGAGCGAAGTTCCGAGGAAGCTGAAGCTCAGGCCAAACACGGACTTATGCGGACACTGATTTACAACATGGTCCAGGGCGTGAACGAAGGCTTTTCGAAAGAGCTGGAAGTAAACGGGGTAGGTTTCAGGGTAAGTCTGGCTGGAACCGATTTGAAGATGAATCTTGGCTATTCACACGAGGTGGTTTATAAGCTGCCGGAAGGTATAACGGCCGAGGTGAAGCAAAACAATATCAAGATCAGCGGCATCAGTAAACAGAAAGTCGGACAAGTCGCAGCTGAGATCCGAGCGCTCAAAAAGCCGGAGCCTTATAAGGGCAAAGGCATAAAATATGCGGACGAGCGTATTCTGCGCAAGAGCGGCAAGTCAGGCAAGGAAGGTTAGTCATGGGCAGGTTGGAATCTAAAAGGATAAATCAGATCAGAAGAAGCAACAGAGTCAGAAAAACATTGGCGGGCAATACGGAGTTGCTTAGACTGTCCGTGTTCATATCCAATAAGAACATCACGGCTCAGATTATTGATGATGCTGCCGGCAAGACCCTGGTCTCGGCTTCTACCGTC
This sequence comes from uncultured Candidatus Saccharibacteria bacterium, assembly GCA_946478995.1. Next base: position 9,182 of record CAMLDK010000021.1, read on the forward strand.
AAGCAGAAAACAAGCGGTAACATGACCGAAAAATCTAAAGCCATAGGTGTTGAAATAGCTAAGAAAGCTAAGGCCAAGAAACTATCCAAGGTCAAACTGGACAGAGGAACGAAATTGTATCACGGGCGAATTAAAGCATTTGCCGACGCGGCAAGAGAAGGAGGCTTGGAATTTTAAATGGTTGATAATAAAAGACAGACCACCGATCCTAAGACGGACGCTATAGAAAAGCAGTTCGAGGAACGGGTGATGCATATAGACAGAGTTGCAAGAGTCGTAAAGGGCGGACGCAGGTTCCGTTTCCGCGCCTTGGTTGCCGTAGGCGACAAGAAAGGCCGTGTTGGTATAGCTACCGCCAAGGGAGCCGATGTTACTTCGGCTGTTTCTAAAGCCGTCGACGTAGCTAAGAAAAACATGCAGGAGATAAATATTTATAACGGCACATTTCCTCACGAAGCCGAGGAAAGTGTTTCCGGAGCGCGCATACTGCTCCGGCCGGCAGCTCCGGGTACGGGCTTGATCGCCGGAGGCGTGGTACGTGTAGTGCTCGAGATAGCCGGAGTACAGAACGCTTTGTCAAAATCCCTGGGTTCAAGCAATAAGCTGAATATCGCATACGCTACACTTAAGGCGCTTAACAGCATGAAACCTGCCAGCGAATGGGTTACCATGGCCAACCGAACTGCTTCTAAGGCTAAGAAGCCTAGTGCCGATAAACCAGTGAAAACTGCCGCCAAGGCACCCCAGCCAAAAGCTAAAGATGAGGTTAAAAAATGAAGTTCAACGAGCTGAAGTTAAACGGCAACAAACAGCCTAAGCGGGTAGGCCGGGGCATTTCGGCAGGCGGCGGTAAAACCGCCGGACGTGGTACCAAAGGGCAAGGCGCGCGCAAAAGCGGCGGGGTTAGGCCCGGTTTTGAAGGCGGACAAATGCCTCTTTATATGCGCATTCCGAAGCTGCGCGGGTTCAAATCCCATCGTCCTAAGACGGCGAATGTTTATACGGGACAGTTGAATGATTTGAAAAAATCAACCGTTGACACGGTTACTCTTGCAGAAGCCGGACTGATAGAAGATCCGCATGCGAAGGTAAAACTTATAACCAAAGGCCAGCTAAGCAAAAAACTAACTGTCAAACTGCAGAGCGCCAGCGCCAGTGCCGTCAAGCAGATCAAAGAAGCCGGCGGCTCATTCGAGCAAACTGCCCGGCTTCCTCGGCCAAAAGCCAAAAAAGACTAAAAAAGACACGTGCGAGTCGTGTATACTACTTGAGGTAATATATGAATTGGAAGCTAATCTGGAAATCCCTAGCCGATAGCGAGATGCGCAACAAGATATTTGTCGTACTCGGCATATTGGTCGTTTACAGGATATTTGCGCATATACCTATACCTCTGAGCGAACCGGAAACCCTGAAACAAATCCTTAACAGCTTATTTACTTCCGAGGACACCCCGCAGTTCTTACAGTTTTTGAACGTGCTTTCCGGCGGTGCGCTGGCTAATTTCTCGATCATGCTACTGGGTCTGGGCCCTTACATAAACGCCAGTATCATCATGCAGCTTATGACCAGGGCGATCCCAAAGCTTGAAACGCTGAATAAAGAAGGCGAGTACGGACGCAAGAAGATCAACCAGATGACCCGGCTTCTTACCCTGCCGCTGGCTATAGTCCAGTCTATCGGCGTGCTGTACATCGTAAGGACCCAAGCCTCCAGTATTGCCGGACTTGGCGATATAGGCGCTAACACGTCTCTGTCGCAATGGATACTAATGGCCGCCGCGCTTACCGGCGGGTCTATGATCCTTATGTGGCTGGGCGAACTTATAACCGAGCAGAATATCGGTAATGGTATTTCGCTTTTGATCACGGTAGGTATAATCAGCACCTTGCCGCAGACCACGGCTTCTTTGGTCAGTCAGATATTCAGTGGCGGCACCCCTTATCACATATTGTTCTTTGATTTATCGATCAATAAAAAATCTCTTCTAACGGTAGGAGGAATAGTGATAGCTGTAGTGTTAGCTATTGCCATAGTGGTGAAACTTAACGAAGCAGCTAGAAAGCTAACGGTAAACTACGCCAAGCGCGTGCAGGGCAATAGGACTTACGGCGGCGTGACCACGACTTTGCCCGTCAAACTGATCGGGGCCGGAGTCGTGCCGATAATCTTTGCCGTGGCGTTCTTGAGCGTGCCGACATTCATCGGACAGATTCTTGCCGGTTCGGATTCTGCAAGTATGCAGCAGCTGGGAGCTAACTTGATGAGCTGGTTCCAAACTCCTACCGCCGGCACCTTTGTAGCAGATAACTGGCATTCTTATATATATCCTGTCGTTTATTTCCTGCTGGTTTTCTCCTTTACTTTCTTCTATACGAACATAACCTTCAACGCCAAAGATATTGCCGAGAACCTGCAGAAGCAAGGAGGCTTTATAGAAGGCGTAAGGTCCGGCGTGCAAACCGAGAAATATCTTTCTAAGGTAGTGAATCGGTTGACTCTGTTCGGTGGTACGGCCATAGGATTGGTCGCGATCGTTCCTATAGCAGGAGAGGTGATCTTTAATCTACCGAATTTAGCTATAGGTGGAACGAGCATATTAATTTTGGTCGCCGTTTCCCTTGATACGCTTCGCAAGATCGAGTCCCAAGCCTTGATGATAACTTACAGCCAATACGACGGAAGCGATTTCTTCCAGCGCGTTGAAGCCGAGGAAGAGATGAAGCAGGGACGTCTCAGCCGCATTAAGAAGATTTTGCCTAGAAAACGAAAAAATAAATAGGTCAGGCGAACTATTGCCAATACGTCTGATAGGACGTCAAGTCTGATGTATAATATTTATTATGAGAAGACGAGGTAAGACTGCTGCTGTTTTGCTAACCACGGCCGCTTTAGCGGCCTCAGGCGCGGAAATCGCTGCAAGCAAAGAAAAAGCAGCTTTCTTTCGATTTTACAATATCGCCTCATCCAGGCCGCGCTCAAAGACGCTTCACCATCTCCACATGTGTTCCGCCTCGCCAGGATTCCAATGCATTGAATATGGTACGAGCAAAATCGGCAGCA
>CAMLDK010000022.1 GCA_946478995.1 uncultured Candidatus Saccharibacteria bacterium
GACGTTACCGCGAAACTTTACGGCGGTGATGTTTCAAGGCGTAAGAAACTGTTAGCCAAGCAGAAGAAAGGCAAAGCCCGGGCAAAGCGTTTCGGCAACGTAGATATTCCGGCAGAAGCCTTCACTGTCCTATTAAAGCGTGATTAGGGTATGATGATTAGCATGGACAACAGAAAAATAACTAAAAAACTTAATCTGGAAACACTTGATAGGCAGCAAGAAAAAATAATTTCGCTATTGCATGAGGAACAGAGACGGGCTAAGGAGAGGTTCCCTCTGGTCTATGCCATGCTGGCGACTTTCGGGCTGGTCTGCACTATTGCCGGTTTTAACCACATCATTGCCAAGATTGAATTTCTAAACAACAATCCTGTGACGCTGATTATATTCGGTATTGCTCTGCTTTTGGTAACCGGCGCGGCATATAAGAAACTTGGCTAAAGATGGATAAGCAACTTATTGATCTGCTGAATTCGTATAAGATGCCTGAAACCGCCAAGCGGCTGCTCAAGGAAGCCAAAGTAGTTTTTCTTGTGGGGATCTCGGGGGCCGGCAAGGACACTATCTTAAAGGAGCTTTTAAAAACCGATAAATATAAATTGATCGTTTCCCATACGACTAGGGCGCCCAGGGAGAACTACGAAGTGCTTGAACAAGATGGCGTTGACTATCATTTCATAGATAGTCAGGAAGCCTTAAAGATGCTTGAAAATAATGAATTTATCGAGGCTAAGATCTATAGCGGCAATATCTATGGCACTAGCATTCAAGAAGTAGAAAACGCTTACAGCGAAGGTAAGGTCGCTATTTCTGATATAGAAGTCCAGGGGGTCGCGGAATATATGGAAGCGTCATCCAATGTAACGCCGATTTTCATCCTGCCGCCGGATTTTGACATTTGGCAGCAGCGCCTAAGATCACGCTATACAGGTGCGGAGCCGGACGAGGGGGATATGCGAAAACGTATGGAAACGGCGAAAAGAGAGCTTGAAGAAGCCCTTAGAAAAAATTATTTTGAGTTTGTTATCAATGATGATTTATCTCGGGCGGTTACGGCTGTCGATGAGGTAGCCCACGGCAGCTTATCTGTAGAAAAGAACAATCAAGCGCGGCATCTCGCCCGGCGGCTGCTAGAAAATTTATAATAAAAACTTCCAAAACCAGGCCGATCGGACGAAAAACGAAAATAAATTCAGAACATTAATTGAAACATTTTGTTTGTCTGGGGCTGGCACTCTTGATTTGCGAGTGCTAATTTTATATAATCCAAAGCATTATGACTGATCGTCAAGTAGAGATATTGAGAGCTATTGTTGAACAATATGCCGAGGTTGCCAGTCCTGTCGGCAGTAGTTTGCTAGCGAAAGTTTTTAATGTTTCAAGCGCTACCATACGCGCAGAAATGGCCGAACTTGAAAAGATGGGCTACATTTCACAGCCGCATACCAGCGCCGGACGGACACCGACCGACAAAGGCTACCGCTATTACGTTAATCACATTTCAGAATCACCAATTTCAAAACCGGAAACAAGAGCGGAAAGAGCATTGACTTCACGCGTCAGCCACGCCGGTCTGCCGGAGCAGACTATACGCAATGCCGTGGATACGCTTGTTGAGCTGACTCATAATCTCGGCCTTGCAACCATTGGCGATCGTCTGTATATGAGCGGCCTTTCCAATCTGTTCGGACAGCCGGAGTTCATGCATCCGGGCCAAGTACAGGAAGTGGCCAGACTGCTTGATAATCTTGAGCCCTGGCTGAATGAAGCAGCGCCGAATAAGCCGCTGAGTGTTTTCATCGGCCAAGAAAATCCTATAGGCCGAGGAGCCGGATGCAGTTTGATTATTTCTAAATTCAGAAGCCCGTACAGTGATAAGAGCTATGTAGGTATTCTTGGACCGACCCGTCAAAGCTACAAGAACACCATGCAGTTAGTCCAGCATGCCGGCCGGTCTCTGGAGGCGATCTTATAAATTATGGCAAAAGCAAAAAAACCGACTGTAAAAGACCTGGAGCAAAAGATAGGTGAGCTTACAGAGGCGCTTCAGCGAGAACGGGCTGACGCGATCAATCTGCGTAACCGCCATGCCCAAGAAATTGCTAATCTAAGGCAGTCCGTAAAGGCCGGCGTCGTAGAGGATCTGTTGCCGGTTATCGATAATTTTGAGAGAGCCTTGGCACATACTCCTAAGGACTTGGAAAATAATGATTACGTCAAAGGCGTAAAGGGCATAGTAAAACAATTTGAAGATACTCTGCAGAACATCGGCGTGCAAAAAATAAAAACTGTCGGAGAGAAATTTGACCCGAACTTGCACGAGGCAGTCAGCGTTGAGGGCGAAGGCAGTGAAGAAATTATCAGTGAAGAGCTTCAGGCGGGTTACAAATTAGGCGATCAGGTTATCCGCCATGCCATGGTCAAGGTAAAGTCATAATTCCATGGCGGAAGTTTTACGAGCCCTTAATCCGGGGGAAGTAAAATCTTTTATGCCGATGCGCGAAATGCATGAAAAACAACACCGGGAAGTTTACGAAGCCGTAGGCGAGCAGATAATGATATTTTATGAACTAGATGAAGGATTCACTCATGACGGAGGGGATTTTCTTGTTGGGTTGGAGGATGGACGGGAAGTAGCTTTCTCTTATGGCGTATGGGATAGAACAGTGGATATATAGCCAATCGTATAGAGATGGTTAGCACTCTTGACACGAGAGTGCTAATTTATTACACTGGCAGTACGAACATTAGACTGCTAATAAGAAAGGATAATTTTAGATGGGAAAAATTATTGGAATAGATTTAGGAACAACTAACTCGGCTATGGCTGTTATGCAAAGCGGCAAGCCGGAGATCATTGCGAACAGCGAAGGAAACCGTACCACTCCAAGTGTTGTAGCTATCAATAAGAACGGCGAGCGTTTGGTCGGACAGGTAGCAAATAGGCAGAGGGTAACGAACGCGACTAATACGATTTTCGGTGTGAAGCGTTTGATAGGCCGCAAATTTTCTGATAATGAAGTCCAAAAGGATATCGACCTTTACCCTTATAAGATCGTAAAGAGCGGCGCGAGCGTGAAAGTCACTATGGGTGATAAAGATTACAGCCCGGAGGAAGTTTCAGCCATGATACTTTCCAAACTTAAGGCTGACGCTGAAAAATTCCTGGGAGAACCGGTAAGCGAGGCGGTCATCACCGTCCCGGCTTATTTTGATGATTCACAGCGCCAGGCTACCAAAGATGCCGGCAAAATTGCCGGGCTGGAAGTAAAGAGAATCATCAACGAGCCTACTGCGGCCGCACTGGCTTACGGCTTGGATAAGGGCAAAGAGGAGAAAGTTGCGGTCTTCGACCTTGGCGGCGGAACTTTTGACGTGTCCATCCTTCAGCTGGGCGACGGGGTATTTGAGGTTCTTAGCACAAACGGCGACACGCATCTTGGCGGCGAAGACTTCGACCTCAGGATAGTCAACCATTTCGTTGAAGAATTCAAAAAAGAGTCAGGAATCGATATAAAGGAAGACAAGGCTGCTATGCAGCGGCTTAAGGAAGAGGCTGAAAAAGCTAAGAAAGAACTTTCCACCAACCAGGAAACCGATATAAATCTGCCTTTCTTAACGGCGGACAGTGAAGGCCCCAAACATTTTGAATACAAACTGTCTCGAGCCAAACTGGTTGAGATTGTCGGTGACCTGATAGATAAGACGGCCGATCCTTGCGAGAAAGCCTTGAAAGACGCCAAACTTAAGGCGTCAGATATAAACGAGGTCATCTTGGTCGGCGGTATGACCAGGATGCCGGCGGTGGTTGATAAGGTTAAAAATATCTTTGGTAAAGACCCGAAGCAAGGCGTGAACCCCGATGAGGTCGTAGCTGTCGGCGCGGCTATACAGGGCGGCGTGCTGCAGGGGGATGTAAAAGACGTTTTGCTTTTGGACGTCACACCTCTTTCTCTAGGTATTGAAACTCTTGGCGGCGTGGCTACCAAGCTGATCGAGCGCAACACGACGATTCCTACCAGCAAAAATGAAGTCTTCTCGACCGCGGCAGATAACCAGCCGCAGGTAGAAATACATGTGGTCCAGGGAGAACGCGAAATGGTCGCGGACAATAAATCGCTAGGACGGTTCGTGCTTGACGGTATTCCGCCCGCACCGCGCGGCGTTCCGCAGATAGAAGTCACTTTTAATCTGGATGCCAACGGCATATTGAATGTAACGGCTAAGGATAAAGGTTCGGGCAAAGAGCAAAGCATTACTATCCAAAACAGCGGCAACTTAAGTAAGGATGAAGTGGAAAAAGCCGCAAAAGAAGCTGAAGCCCATGCCGACGAAGATAAGAAAAAGCGGGAGTCCATAGAGCTTAGAAACCAGCTGGAAAACGCAGTTTATCAGGCCGAAAAGCTTAAGACCGAACACAAAGACAAGCTGGACGAAAGAGATACTAAAACCATAGATGAAGCAGTAGAGGAAGCTAAAAAAACGCTTAAAGACGAAAAAGCCGATTTCACCGCACTTGAAAACGCAGCTAAAGACCTGAATGAAAAACTCATGCCTATCGGTGCGAAAATGTACCAGCAGCCGGAAAACGATAAAAAGCCTGAAGAGGGCGATAAAGCAGAAGAGCCAAAAGGAAAGAAAAAAGATGAACCCGTAGAAGGTGAAATAGTCGACGACGAAAAAGACAAATAACATCGGCTATCTTAGGTAGACAATAAATAATGTTAGGATAAGTAGTTGATGAGGATGATTAAGAATATATTCAAAAGTAAAATCCAGGATACTTTTCCGTACATTTTGATTATCGGAGGTATTGCCGCTCTGTTTGCGGCCTTTACTCTTACGATTGAAAAGAATGCGGTGCTTTTAAATCCGGAGCATCACTTAAGCTGCAGTCTCGACCCTATACTTGCGTGCGGGCCGGTTATGATGTCAGGCCAAGCTACGGCCTTTTGGAACATTCCTAACCCGGCTATCGGCCTGGTAGCGTTCGGAATGTTCGTTATGGCAGGACTTGCTATTCTGGCCGGCGCTAAGATGAAAAGCTGGTTTTGGAAGATGTACGCATTCGGTGTAAGCGCGGGTATCGGTTTTACCTTATGGCTTATGTATCAGACGGTTTACAGCATCGGCGCGCTTTGCATCTACTGCATGATAGTCTGGACGGTCATGTTCACCATCGGCTGGTATTTGTTCCAATATCTTTTGGCAGAAAAACATATAAGTCTGAATAAAAAATTCACTAATTTTGTCCGGAAGCACCACTTTGATATCTTGCTTGCGTGGTTCTTGCTGGTCTTGGTCTGGGTACTCAACCATTTCTGGTATTATTACGGGCCGAAGCTGGGGTTCTAATTTATGGCCAAGCGGGACTATTACGAAGTACTGGGCCTGAGTAAGAATGCTTCTAATGATGAGATTAAGAAGGCTTACAGGCGTTTGGCGGTAAAACATCATCCGGACCAGGGCGGGGACGAAGCGCAATTCAAAGAGATAGCCGAAGCCTATGAAGTATTGAAAGACGAAAAAAAGCGCCAGCGTTATGACCAGTTCGGCCATGCTGGCGTGGGCGGAGCTGCGGGCGGCCAGGATCCATTTGCCGGATTCGGCGGTTTTAGCGGCCAAGGACAAAGCGTTAATTTTGACTTCGGGGATCTCGGACTAGGAGATATACTGGGCAGTTTTTTTGGCGGTGGGAGATCTGGTCCGGCCAAGGCTCGCGGCCAGGATGTAGAGACTTCAATCGAGTTGAGCTTTGAAGAAGCGGTCTTTGGCATGGAAAAAGAGCTTAACCTCAGACTTAACGATACATGTTCCCATTGTAAAGGCACTACTGCCGAACCGGGCTATGAACTGAAAACATGCGATACCTGCGGTGGCAGCGGACAGATGGTCAGGGCTATGAGGACCGTCTTTGGCGATATCCAGCAGCAAGTCCCATGCAAGACCTGCAGAGGAACCGGCAAGATACCTGAGAAAGTCTGCAGCGTCTGCCGGGGCAGCGGCACGGAACGCAAGAACCAATCGATCAAGATTAAAATTCCGGCGGGCATAGATGACGGAACCACTATCCGCCTGCGTGAACATGGCCAGGCGGTAGCAAACGGTCCGAAAGGCGACCTATATGTACATATTAGAGTCCGCCCGCATAAAGAGTTCACGCGCGAAGGCTTTTTAATCTTAAGTGAGCACCACATAGACATGATATCTGCCGCTTTAGGTACGGAAGTAGAGATAAATACCGTGGACGGACCGGTCAAAATGAAAATACCTCCCGGTACGCAAAATGGGACGGACTTCAAGCTGTCCGGACACGGCGTACCAAAGATCAGATCAACCGCCAGAGGCGACCATATCGTTTCGATCTTCGTAGATACCCCTACTAAATTATCCAAGAAGCAAAAAGAACTGTTAAAAGAATTTAAAGATTCAAAAAAATCCCGTTTTGGCCTGTAACTTGATTGATGGATGATCAGTTAATACAATAAATATGATGCATAAGCTTGATAACCGAGGACTGATCCCGCTGTTAATCGTCATGCTGACGGTTGTTGTTGCGGTCATAGTACTGGCGTATATAAGAGTTAAAGAAAATCAAGGTTGATAATTTACCTGTTCCCAGCCAAAATATCAAGATGACTTCAAGACTGACGATTATAGGAAGGGAGGCGAAAGTCTCATTTCCTTTACTAGAGGTAAAAGGTGTAAAAGCCAAGACGGATACGGGTGCGGATCTTTCTTCGATATGGTGCGGCGAGGTCAGGAAAGTGCAGAATAAGCTGGAGTGTGTATTTTTTGCTCCGGAGAGTCCTTATTACACCGGCAAAAAGATTGTTTTTAACAAATCCGAATATAAAAGATCGCAAATCTTTAACTCGTTCGGGACAGGCGAGAAAAGGTATAAGGTAAAGATGCCTGTAGTTATAAACGGCCGGCGTATCCGGACTACTTTCACGCTTGCAGACAGGTCCAAGAAAAAATACCCGGTGCTTTTAGGTAGAAAGCTATTGGCCAAGAAGTTTTTAGTCGATGTCGCCAGCGGGCTGTACATAAAAGAAGGAATCAATAAAGTCAGAGGAAAGGCATAGCTTGAAGATATTAATATTATCCATCGGCCCGGGAAATTACAGCACAAAGCGTTTTCTTGAAGAAGCAAAGAAGCGTGGCCATAAGGTCGGAGTCATAAACTATAACCAGTGCTATCTGACTGTCGAAAAAGGCAATCCGGTCGTGTATTATCGGGGTGAAAAATTAGAGAATATCGATGCGGTAATACCGCGTATTGCTCAGAGTTACACAAAATACGGGTCGGCGGTACTTCGCCAGTTCGAGATGCAAGGAGTATACACGCCCGTAAGCTCGATTGCCATTAACCGCGTCAGGGATAAGTTAAGGACTTATCAGCTGCTGGCAAAAAGCCATATAGGCATACCTAAGACTGTCATCGCTCGAGAGACCTCTGACTTCGAAGAGGTCATAAAACATGCTGGCGGTACCCCGCTGATAATAAAGGTTGCCAGAGGCACGCATGGAAATGGCGTAGTGCTAGCCGAGAATACAAAAGCCGCCAAAGCTGTGATGCAGGCATTTTATGTAGAGGGAGTAAACTTCTTGGTTCAGGAATATATAGCTGAATCAGCCGGCGAGGACATAAGGGCCATAGTGGTGGGCGGCAAGGTCGTTGCCAGTATGCAGCGTAAAAGCCTAGACGATGATTTCCGCTCCAATCTTCATCAAGGAGGCAAAGGAGAGCCGGTGAAATTGACTACCAGGGAAAGGACAACCGCGGAAAGGGCCGCCAAAGCAATGGGGCTTCATATCTGCGGCGTGGATATGATGCGCTCAAAAAGAGGCCCCTTAGTACTGGAAGTAAACGCCAGTCCGGGTATAACCGTGGAAAAGGTAACCGGCGAGAACGTAGCCCTAAAGATGATTAAGTATGTCGAAGAAAACGCTAAAAAACGCAAAAGCAAAGATAAAATCGGCGCATAAAAAACTTATTTTTATAGTTTTATTGCTTGTTGTTGCCGGACTTGTGATCTGGTTTGATGGAAATGAAAAAAAGACGGTAGACATGCCGCTCCCGCAAGCTCGGACATGTCTGAAGGTTGACGGTAAATGTTTTGAGCTGGAAGTGGCCGATGATGATGAGGAGCGCATGAAGGGTCTCTCAGGCCGAGCTAGCCTCCCGGCGGATCAAGGAATGCTTTTTATCTTCGGACAGCCGGAGGAGCAATGTTTTTGGATGAAAGATATGAAGTTCGGCATTGATATGGTTTGGACGGACCGGCAAAAGAAGATTTTAAAAATCCAGGAGAACGTCTCACCGGAAACGTATCCTGACTCATTTTGCGAGAACGATACGCAGTACGTCTTGGAATTCAACCAAGGGTTTGCGGCCAGATATGGATTAAAAGTCGGAACAACGTTACAATTTTAAGATGAACGAACCTCTTATGCTAGGAATTGCCATAGCTGCCGCTTGGGCCTTGGTGGTCTATCTTCGTGTTCCGGCAGCCGTGCTTTTTTTGAGTATTCTAGTGGGCAAACTTTTCGCCGAGGAACTTTCTTTGGATGCCCACGATGTTATCAGCGGAACTTTCCCTGGCCTGACTACGACGGTCGTTCAAGCCGGCCTGCTTATCATCCCCGTTATCTTAACCATAATTTTCTTAAAGGGGTCGGTATCAAAATCTATGATGTTATTTAATGCTGTTCCTTTATTCTTCTGCTTGGTAACTTTAGGATTGTTCATAAACCCGTATTTTGATGTTGTCAGCACGCTGGATGAGCAGCAAAGGATTATCCTGACAGACAACCAAAGCTATATAGCGGCTGTGTCAGGCCTGGTAATCTTGCTGAGTTCCTGGCTTTTGAGGGACGGAAAGCATAAAGGCCACAGGAAAAAGAAGTAAGCTAGCCTATTGAGGATCCGGGGTTTCCGGGTGTATTCTGATCATCCTGATTCGAGTCCGAACCACCGAGCCCATCTTCTGGCGAAGCAGCTCTAGGGTCGGTTGGCTGGGAAACAGAATCCTCAGGAACTGCCGGCTCTTCGGTAGAACCGCTTTGGTAACTATCAGTCTCAGGGGTTATGGTATCCGTTGTCTCTGAAGAGCTGTCGGCAGAAGATTCATCGGGAGAATATACCGGGGCGCTATCTGCTTGAGAATCAGCCTGAGCGACCTGAGCATTATCGGATGAGTCCACATCATCTTGCAAACCGATGTCGGTAGCTGGCTGATCAGCGGAGCCTGCTATAGACGAGTCTGGCGTTGGTGTAGGATCCGAAGCAGGAAATCCTGAAGAAGCAGCGGCGGCACCACCGGCGGCTCCCGCGGCAATGTTACTGCCGACGGAAGTATCTTGCTGTGGGGTCACGACTCCCGGACTGGCTCCTGGGGCGGGGGCTGAATCGGGCTGAGTTTGGCTGCCTTTGTGTTGTTTGTCATATGACCTTTTGAACCCGAAATAGTATACGAAGTTAGCCAGCGGCACAAGGAAGACCAGCACGATCCAAAGCATCCTATTTTCCACGTCTTCATGTTGTATAAGATGTACTAAGCTCAGAATCCAAATGATAGTGCTGAAAATTCCAAGGGCAAACAGAACCAACATAAAGATGCCGAATCCGGCAAGGATTCCCCCTGCGGCTTTAGCTGCGTCGCCGCAATCTACGGCCTGGCCGTTGACGGTACATTCAGCAGTACTTTGTGCAAAATTTTGTAAAAACATATATCTCCTTAGTTTACTTCTTTTAATAGGTTAATGCTTTTGCTTTTTCTATGCAACAATATAAAGGCCGCCTGATTGACTTTTTCTGGTTTTTATAGATAATCTAAGAAGTTAATTTCAAGGGCCCGTAGCTCAGCCGGTTAGAGCACCTGCCTTTTAAGCAGGGTGTCGTGGGTTCGAGTCCCACCGGGCCCTCCATTGAAACAGTCCAGTCCTTCCGACTGGGCTTTTTCATTCCCCATCAGAGGTGAACATGTTAAGATATTATCAATGGCAGGACATAGCAAATGGGCAAAGATTCATCGCGGCAAAGCGGTAGAAGACGCTAAGCGCGGCGCGGTTTTCACGAAACTCGGCAACGCCATAGCGGTCGCCGCTAAAAACGGAGCCGACCCGGATCTAAATTTCACACTCAGGCTTGCTGTAGATAAAGCCAAGCAGGCCAATATGCCGGCAAATAATATCCAGCGGGCCATAGACCGCGGCAGCGGCAAGCTGGGCGGCGATCAGATCCAGGAGGTGATGTATGAGGGCTATGGCCCGGGCGGTACGGCTATATTGGTGGAGTGCGCTACCGATAATATCAACCGGACCTACCCGGCCGTAAGGTTAGCTTTCACAAAGCATGGCGGAAATATAGCAGAAAAAGGCGCGGTAGCCTTTCAGTTTGAACGCAAAGGGGTGATAAGGGTGGCTGGTACCGGGGAAGATCAGCTGCTTAATATTTTGGAGTCGGGCGCCGAAGATGCGATAGAGGAAGACGGTGAGACTATGGTTTATACTAATCCGCGAGAGCTCTCAAAAGTGCGGGACGACCTTCAGAAAAAGCACATAGAAATCCTTGAAGCCGGCTTAAGCTTTGAGCCTTCCAATCTAGTCGACATAGAAGATAAGGCAACTGCCGGCAAGGTTATACGGCTGATGGAAGCTCTGGATGAGATCGATGAGGTGAGCGAAACGTATACTAACTTTAATATACCTGACGAATTCTTAGAATGAGTTCATATGAATCAGAAATGGCGTTCGCACGCGGCATGGCCGCGGATGCCGGCAAAATAATGAAAAAATATTTCCGCTCTGAAGAGATAAATACAGAATGGAAAGCCGACCATACGCCGCTGACTGTCGCCGATAAAAAGATAAATAATCTTTTGATAGAAAGCGTAGAAAAGCATTATCCGGACCATGGGGTTATCGGCGAGGAAGAAAGCTACATGGAAGAACGCGCTATGGTGTGGGTAGTTGATCCGATTGACGGCACTGCCCCCTACAGCTTAGGGATTCCGACAAGTACGTTTTGTCTGGCCTTGGTAGACCGCAGCGACGGGCAGCCGGTCATAGCCGTAGTTTATGATCCGTTTCTTGATCATCTTTATACGGCTATAAAAGGCGAAGGCGCATATCTGAACGATAATAAAATTAAAACTTCCGATGCCACGGACTTCCATCATAGTTACTTGGCGGTCAATGCTTTTGCCAAAAAAGTAGAAGCCGGAAAAGTTTTGATAAGGCCTGGCAAGCTTATGGAAAGGATTCGGCGCGAATATGGCGGTAAATTCCTGACTTTCCAGTCGCATGTTTATACGGCGATGAAAGTTGCTTCAGGAGAGCTTGTCGGATCGGTTTTGGCCTTCGGCTCGCCGTGGGATGCGGCAGCAGCTTCGCTTATAGTCGAAGAAGCCGGAGGCGTAGCCACCGACTTGAAGGGTGAAAAGCGGCGCTATGATGAATTTGCCAACGGCACGGTAGTGGCGGCCAACAGAAAAATACTCGGGATATTAATCGAGGAGATAGCAAGATCCGGCGAGGATTCTTAAGAGCAAAAAACACCCTTGTTTTTTTGTGGCTAAAGCCTATAGTTATTTTTGGAATGGTACGTGGAAGGGCCGTAAAATAAACATGGACTTTATTCTTATAACCGTTGTTGCTCTAGCTTTGTTCTTTGATTTTACCAATGGCTTCCATGACACGGCCAATGCTATCGCTACCAGTGTCTCGACCAAAGCCGTATCGCCGCGGGTAGCAGTTGTCGGAGCTGCGATCCTTAACTTTCTTGGAGCTTTTGTTTCATTGGAAGTAGCGGCTACTATTGCTAAAGGAATAGTAAATCCGGAAGCCATAACCCTGCCCATAATCCTGGCGGGGATTGTCGGAGCTATCGTGTGGAATCTGATGACATGGAGGTTCGGGCTGCCTACAAGCTCCTCGCATGCCTTGATAGGCGGTGTCGGCGGCGCTGCAATAGCGGCT
>CAMLDK010000023.1 GCA_946478995.1 uncultured Candidatus Saccharibacteria bacterium
GGATATTTCAGGACTTACCAGCAAGTCCATGGCGGCGAAACTTGGGGTTATCACAAGCCGCTGATGATTGCCGGCGGACTTGGCAACATAGATAAAGACCAGATTAAAAAGACCGAACTGAAAGAGGGTGATCTTCTGATAGTGCTCGGCGGACCGTCCATGCTGATAGGTCTCGGCGGCGGGGCATCATCAAGCATGCAATCCGGCCAAAGCGAAGAAGAGCTGGATTTCGCCTCTGTCCAACGTGCAAACGCAGAAATGCAAAGACGGGCCCAGGAAGTAATCTCCTATTGCGCCTCGCTGGATAAGAATAATCTTATTAAATCCATACATGACGTAGGAGCCGGCGGCTTGAGTAATGCGGTTCCGGAAATTGTCCAAGACCATAACCTGGGCGCTAATATAAACCTTCGGGACATACCAAGCGCCGAGCCGGGACTTTCGCCTATGGAAATCTGGTGCAACGAATCTCAGGAACGGTTTGTAGTGGCGATCGATAAAGCCGCACTTGATGAATTCTCCAGCATCTGCCAGAGAGAAAAGTGTCCATTCGCAGTTATCGGAACGGTTAAGGAAAAACCGTACCTGGTAGTTTCTGACGGGCATTTCAAAAACCAGCCGATAAATATACCTATGTCTACCTTGTTCGGCAGTCCGCCTAAAATCACCAAAACAGCATTCAGCAGCACCCAAAACACGGACGAAGAAACTAGCCTGGCTAAAGTTAATATAGCCGAGGCCGTAGAAAAAGTTTTGCATATACCATCGGTCGCCAGCAAAAAATTCCTTATTACTATAGGCGACCGGACAGTCGGAGGCATGAGCGTGCGAGACCCTATGGTCGGCCCATGGCAAGTACCCGTCAGTGATGTAGCGGTTACTGCCAACTCATTCAGATCCGAAACGGGCGAAGCCGTATCCATAGGAGAGAGAGCGCCGATCGCACTGCTTGACGCTCCTGCTTCCGCTAGAATGGCCGTAGGAGAAGCGATTACTAATATAGCCGCGGCGAAGATCAAAAGATTGTCCGACGTGAAACTTTCCGCCAACTGGATGGCGGCCAGCGGGCATAAAAGCGAGGATAAGAATCTATTTGACGCGGTAAAGGCAGTCGGGGAAGAGCTTTGCCCTATACTCGGCCTGACCATACCTGTCGGGAAGGATTCCCTGAGCATGCGGACAGCCTGGCGCGATTCCGGCCAAGATAAATCCGTCTCGTCGCCCGTGTCACTCGTGATCAGCGCCTTTGCACCCGTCGGCGATACGGAAGCCACGCTGACACCGATGCTTCACAAGGGGCGTTCGACATCCCTGATCTTCATTGATCTGGCAAAAGGCAAAAACCGCCTTGGTGCCTCTGCGCTAGGCCAGGCTTACAATATAGTTGGAAATGAGCCGCCGGATTTAGAAAACCCTAAATTGCTTAAAGGCTTTTTCTCCGCCATCCAGGAGCTTAACGATAAAAAACTGCTGCTCGCCTACCATGACCGTTCGGACGGCGGGTTGATAACCACGCTTTCTGAAATGGCTTTTGCGTCAAGATGCGGGCTGGACATAGACCTATCCGATATTAATAGCAGTCCGCTTGAAATACTTTTTAGCGAAGAACTGGGAGCGGTAATTGAGATCAGCGACGAAAATTATAATTCGGTCTTAGAGGCATTGAAAAAATCGGGCCAGACTTTCCACAATATAGGCAAACCCTCAGAAAACCACACTATATCCATAGTCCAAAACGGTAAGACAATTTATGAAAATAGCAGAAAACAGCTGGAGAAATGGTGGTCAGAGACCAGCTATCACATACAAAAGATCCGGGATAATGAACAGACAGCCGACGAAGAATTCAGCTTGATCCCGGATGATGAAGACCCTGGAATCAACCCGAAGCTTACGTTTGAAATAAGCCGGTTTAAGACCTACGACAGTAAGCCCAAGGTCGCTATTTTAAGGGAACAGGGGGTCAACGGCCAGGTTGAAATGGCAGCCGCTTTCTGGGAAGCAGGTTTTAATCCGGTGGACGTGCATATGAGCGATCTTGCCAATAATAATATCCGGTTGAGTAAATTTAAAGGACTGGTAGCCTGCGGAGGCTTCAGCTATGGAGACGTGCTCGGCGGCGGAGGCGGTTGGGCCAAATCAATCTTATTCCATGAGAATTTGAAATCCGAATTTCAAGATTTTTTTGAAAGGAAAGATACTTTTAGCCTGGGGGTATGTAACGGTTGTCAAATGTTCTCACAGCTAAAGGAAATTATCCCTGGCGCCGGCTTCTGGCCGAAATTCCTAAAGAATGATTCTGAACAATTTGAAGCCAGATTAGCCAAAATCAACGATTCGCCATCCATATTCTTTAAGAACATGGCCGGCTCAATATTGCCGGTACCTACGGCTCACGGGGAAGGACGAGCCGTATTTGACAGCCGCGAAGCTATGGAGAAAGCGCTGGCCGAGAAACTGACACCCCTTCAATATGTGGACAACAGGAATAACGTGACAAACAAATATCCTCTTAACCCGAACGGCTCGGAGCAGGGCATAACGGCATTGACCACGATTGACGGACGGGCAACCATAATCATGCCTCATCCTGAGCGTTCTTTCCTGGCTAAACAGCTTTCTTGGCATCCGGAAAGCTGGAACCGGTTTTCGCCATGGATTAAAATATTTAGAAATGCGCGGGAATGGGTAAATTGAAATGGTTATACACAGAGCTCACAGAATCAAGCATAAGATAGAAACAAAACTAAGCGGCAAATCGGCTGAACTTCAATATAGCGACGTCGAGCCGGCGCTGGAATATATAAACAATTACTGGCGGCTTCTTACCAGATATCATCCTAAAGACGAATCCAACTTAATCGGCCTGCCTCACAAATTTATCGTGCCCTCGATAGAAGGCGGGGCAGAATTCGACTACAACGAACAATATTATTGGGACAGTTTCTTCATAGTCAAAGGATTATTAAACGAAAAGAATAAAAAACTAAACCTCGGTATATTGGATAACCTGATTTTTTTGTTCAAGGAGTTCGGTATAATCCCGAATGCTTCCAGGCTGTACCTGACTAGCCGCTCCCAGCCGCCGATCCTCACCAGCTTAATCTTTGACTTATACGATACCTATAGGCTGGACAATGACTGGCTGAAAGAAAAGATCGAAGTAGCTATCAATGAGTATAATTTCGTCTGGCTGGGCACGACAAAACCTAATGCCCGGAAAATATATAAAGGCTTAAGCCGCTACTATGATTTTAACTACATAAATGATATAGCCGAAACTGAAAGCGGCTGGGACATGACGCCCAGATTTTACCGTAAAGCGTTAAGTTTTTTGCCTATAGATTTACAAGCGCTCTTATACAAGTATGAGACTGATTTTGCCAGATATTATAAGATCATCGGCAATACGAAAGAGGAGCAAAAGTGGAAGTACAGGGCGAAAACCCGCAAAGAAATCACCAATGAACTGATGTGGGACAATGCCAAGGGCATTTACTTTGACTATAACTTCGAGAAAAAAAGAAAAGGCGGAGTAAGCTCCTTGGCGGCGTTTTATCCGATGTGGGCAAACATGGTGACAGAAGCTCAAGCGGCCCGACTAGTAAAATCCTTAAAAAAATTTGAATATTCCGGAGGGCTTGCCGCCACAGACAGCCGGGCGCTCAGATTCTTGCCTATCAGCGAAACCGTGCCGACCCAATGGGCCTATCCGAACGGCTGGGCACCGCTTCACTATCTAGTCACCGAGGGGCTCAATAATTACGGATATTATGATGAGGCTGAAAGAATTGCCCACAAGTGGCTGAAGACGAACTTGTCATGGTTTGAAACATATGGAGTTTTCCTCGAGAAATATAACGTCGTCAACCCAAGCAAACCGCCGGAGAAAGGCCTTTATCCTTCACAGACCGGCTTCGGCTGGACGAACGCTATATTCACTTACATGGCGAAAAAGTACATCAGGATAGAAGGCAATTAGCCGCTGCTAAAGTATGTCGGATTTCGAAAAAGAATATTCCAAGCTGAACACTAAGCAGCAGCAGGCTGTCGAACTTATAGATGGACCGGTTTTAGTCCTGGCTGGGCCGGGAACCGGTAAAACCCAGCTGCTTAGCATGCGCGCAGCCAACATATTGCGCAAAACCGATGCCGGTGCCAGCAACATCCTGTGTCTGACTTTTACTAATAAAGCCGCCGCGAATATGCGGGAGAGGCTTTATAGCCTGGCCGGCCCGGACAGCCGCGGCGTGGTTGTACGGACTTTTCATAGCTTTGCCGGCGAGATTATGAACAGTTATCCTGATTATTTCTGGTCGGGAGCCAGGCTTAGCGTAGCGCCGGATGCCGTGCAGCTGGAAATCATCCAGAGCATTCTGGCGGGCCTGCCGCTTGATAACCCGCTAGCGAGCACCTTTGCCGGGGCGTTTACCCAGCTGGGTGCGGTCCAGGAAGCTTTAAAGCTTGCCAAAGAAGCCGGCCTGACACCCGATGAGCTCCGCGCTATAATCAAGGAAAACATCAAATATCTAGACAAGCTGGAGCCGTTTCTTGTCGATCTTCTGGCACCGAGCTTAAGCTATAAGAATTTAAACAAGCTTCAAGGAGACATAGCCGGATTACCAAAGCAAAAGCTTAAACCCGACAGCCTTATATTGCCCCTTGACACCGCCATAACGGAAAGTCTGGAGTTCGCCGTAAAGGAAGACGAAGGCACCGGCAAGACCGAACATACCGGCAAGTGGAAATCAAGCTGGGTACAGACCGTAAACGGCAAAAAAGGCATGTACAAAGAACGCGCGCGGAACGAATGGTGGCTGACACTATCGGACGTGTACGAAAGCTACCGCGAACAAATGCACGAACGGGGCTACTATGACTACTCCGACATGATGATAGAAGTCATCACCCAGATGGAGAAAAACCCGGACATGCGGGCTGATGTCCAGGAGCAATTTCTGTATGTGTTAATTGATGAATTCCAGGACACGAACGCCGCGCAGCTGCGGTTTGCACATCTGATAGCAGATCACTACGCCGCCAACAACCGGCCTAACCTGATGGCTGTCGGCGATGACGATCAATCCATCTTTGCCTTTAACGGCGCCGAGCTTAACAATATGCTTGGCTTCAAGCGCAGCTATCCGGATACCAAGCTCATTGTTCTGGAGGATAATTACCGCTCAAGCCAGGAAGTACTGGATACGTCCCGCGGCATCATTGAACTGGCCGAAGACCGTCTTACGAAAAGGGAGCCTGGGATTACAAAGAATTTAGCCGCCAAGAACCCGCCGGAAAATAAGACCGACATCAAGCATCTGCGTTACCCAACGCGCCAGCACCAGCAGACGGCCATAGCCAAAAGAGTCAAGGAAATATGGCAGACAGAAGAGGGCACTATAGCCGTCCTGGCCCGCCGCCATGAAAGCCTGCAGCAGCTCGCAGGTATCTTAAGGAAAGAAAAGGTGCCGATAATTTATGAGCGGCAAAGCAATGTGCTTGACCACGAAGCCGTCAAACTTGTTTATACCATCGCCCGTACGGCAGTTGCCATTTCAAAAGGCGATAAAAATGCCGTCAATCTGCATCTTAGCAAGGTGCTTCAGTCACCGATATGGGAAATCAGTCCGAAAACTCTTTGGCGTCTTGCCGTAGATAATTACAGCTCTCCGGACTGGCTTAGCAGCCTGCTGGATAGCGAGGATGAGAAGCTAAACGGTATCGGCCACTGGCTGGTATGGCTATCCAGATCGGCTCGCGATCTGCCTGTGACTATAAGCCTGGAATATATCCTCGGCTTGAGGGAAGGCCAGTATCTGAGAAGTCCGTTCCGCGGGTATTATCTTAGCCTCAAGCCGGCGACAAACACTTATTTGGAAACTCTTTCGGCTGTCGAACTTTTGCGCAACCTAGCGAATGAATTTGCCGGAGCTAAGAATGCTAATCTGGTTGATTTTGTAAAGTTCATTGAACTTAACCTGAGTACGGATAGGGTAATTGCCGACGAATCCTGGTTTATGAGCGGGCAAAGAGCCGTGCATCTTCTGACCGTCCACAAGGCAAAGGGGCTTGAGTTTGACAATGTATTTATAGTCGATGCCACCGAAGACATGTGGCGGCCGAAGGCCGGCAGAAAAAAATCGCCCGCCAACCTTAGGTTGCAATCATACTTTGATAAATACGATGATTTTGTCCGCTTGCTTTATGTCGGCGCCAGCCGGGCTAAGAGCAGACTTGTCGCCACCAGTTATTTCACCGACAGCAAAGGACAGGAGGTTTTAGCGACCCCGCTTATCTCGGCGCTCCCGACGACCATAATAGAGCAGCCTGAGGTCGAATCGGTCGAAACGCTGGAAGACGACATAAGGTGGCCTGTGCTGGAAAGCAACGACGAGAAAACCGTTTTAGCGCCAAGGTTGGAAAACTTCTACTTAAGTCCGTCCAGCCTGATCGATTTCCTGGATGTAGCGGAAGCCGGGCCGAAAACCTTCAAGGAGCGTCATTTGCTCAGACTGCCGACAGAGCGTTCAGCCCAGGGAAGCTACGGAACCGCTATTCACGCGGCGCTGGAAACCGCCCAGCGGCTGGTAAATACCAGCAAGCTTACACTTGAACCCGTTTTGGACAGGTTTGAGCAGACTTTGATTGAGCAGCATATGCTTCCACTGGAATACGAACAGTACCTGGCAAAAGGGGAAGTCTTGCTGACAAAACTCTTTAAAGATAGTCTGCTGGTTTTGCCTAAAGGTGCTCTGAGCGAGCAGAAGTTAAGGGACATCTTTATGGAAGACGCGCGCTTAGGCGGCAACCTGGACAGCATTTATACCCCTGATAAAAATGAGCTTATCATTACCGACTACAAGACAGGAAAACCGTTAACGAGTTTTGAAACCAGGGACAAAACAAAGACCGTGAAGGCCTGGCGGCACAAAACGCAGCTGGTGTTTTATAGCCTACTGGCAAAAAACAGCGGCCGTTTCGCTAAAGCCGGGAAGATAAGCGGCCGTATGATTTACCTGGAAGCCGAAAAACAGTCTCAGATGGAGCTATCTTACCAGCCTTCGGACGAAGACTTGGAGAGGATGGCCAAACTGTCTGTCGCGGTCTGGAAGCACATCATGGACTTGGACTTTCCGAATGTTGGCAACTACTCGGACGACTACCAAGGAATACTACAATTCCAAAACGATTTGGTTGAGAGTAAAATTTAAATTCAAGCAGCGTATCTAGGCAACTTCAGCCTATAGCTCCGACGATTTCACCAACATGCTGATTTTTGCCAAGGGTAGCACAGCCTGCTATGGCAAGCTGATCACCAATAACCTTGCCACGGCTTAGCTCTTCATCCGTACGAGCAATCGCCCTTATCAGACGTGCCGCGTAGACTGCATTCTGGTAAAACAGTTTGTGGCCGTATTTTTCAACTACTTTGTCTTTATTAACGATTGCGTTATCGACTCTTACAAACGTCAGTCCTTCTTCCTCATGCCCTTTATTTTCGTGTTCGGGATCGGAGGCGAGGTGTATTATCGCGTCCAGACCGTTTAAATCGCTGACCACTTTGTGCATAGTCTGTTCGTTGAAGTCCGGAGACTGTGCCGCGCGGTTACCGGTAATTTCAATGCCGCGCTTAATACCAGAGTTAATAATATCCGGGTTTTTAGCTATATGCGTTTCGGCTTCATCGCCTACAAAGCTCGTAATTCCATCATAATTTTCGTTATAACGCTCAAGTATTGGCACTATGCCACGAGCCGCGCCGCATTCAACATGCATACCAAGCTTGAAATTTGCCTGCATAAGCGCTTCGTTTACTACCTTGAATTGTTCCAGCGGATCATCAATACCTTCTAAAATCGAAAAGTTGCCGATGCTGGCTACATACCACACAAAAAGACTTGGTCCGCCGATAACTTTTGGCCGAGGAGGAACCGGATTTCCGGCAATCGTAAGAACATTGCCTCTTCCGTCCATGCACCCTCCATGCAATTGACTTAAATCCGGTACCAATATAAGCCCTTCCGAGCCTATAAACTTAAGCTTTTCTGTAAATTGTTCCGGAGTAATGTCCGTAGCATCAATAGTCCCAGTTGCGAAATCTAGCCGTCCTTCGTATCTGACCTGAATCAGTGCATCGTGCTCAGGATTATGGACTGCTAAGGCTTCAGCTGACGTTTCTGCGCCTAATAGGACAGCTCCATCCGGACCTCGGGGCAACATCTCATTAAACTCCGTCATTTTATGTCGTCATTATCTATTTTTTTAATAGGCACAAGAAGACAATATACTCCTTTAATATCGTTCATGCAACAGTTTTCTTACTTTATTCAGATAAAGCGGATTGCCCGAAGATTTACCCCTGAAGATTGAAAGTATATAGCTTGAGAAAAGAATCGACGGCTTAGTTAAGAAAGTAGTAGTTATAGCCATAAGAACAAGCGCAGAGAAGACCGTGGTGCTTATTATACCCTCGGCAAGCAAGATATTTAAAACGACAATTTCCATCAGACCTTTGGTCTGCATAAGTATGCCGCCCTTTATAGCGGTTCTGGCAGGAGTCTTGTTGATGAAATATTCCGGTAGGGCAGTGCCGAGAATTTTGCCAGTCATTGAAATAACCGTCGCTAATGCAAAAAATATCCAAGCGGCACTATCGTCAAATGAAAAGAATGTTTTTAAGCCGGTCAGGATAAAATAAAAAGGCATCAAAGCCACCATAGTAAACTCTTCAAAAGCCTTATAAAGCCCGGTCCTGACTTCGCCTGGCAGTACGGCCCCGAAAATAAAAGCTCCGAAGACATAGTGTATGCCGATTAGTTCCGTGGCTAGGGCAGAAGCTAATATTCCTACGACGACCACGGCAAACTGGCTACTGGAGGGGGTATCTGTAAGCAACTTTCGGGCAGCTAAGTGCTTTGCGGTTCTTCGTACTACAGTTTGCATAAACAGCAAAAATAGAATAACTAAGCTAACGGTCTGAATAACTGCATTCAACTTGTGTGTTTCGTTATTTGGCGAGGCAACAATCACAAGGCAGCCAATTAATATCCAGAGGCTTACATCGTTAATAGCGGCATATCCTAAGACGCGTTTGCCTATAGCTGTATTGATCAATTTAAGTTCAATAAGTATAGCGCTAAGAACTGGCAATGCCGTAACTGCGATGGCTATAGCAATTCCGATTACATACGCCCATTTATTAGTATCGGCGCCAATGTAGGGTTCTTTAAAAAAGGCCAGGGCAAGCAGGCCGCCAAGCAGCATGGGTATTAATAATGTACTGAAGCTGGTCGCAAAGAAGGCATAGCTCTTTTTGGTCACTGTTTTCATATCAAAATGAAGGCCTGTCAGGAATCCAAAAAAACAAAGCCCGAACCATGCTATGCCGTTTAGAACGTTAAGCGACTGCTGGGAAAACAGGTCATTATAAATTTCGGGCAAGTACCTTCCCAGAATAGTAGGTCCAAGAGCTACTCCTAGAAATATCTGAATGACCACTAGCGGGGCAAATTTATGAACGAAGTTTAAGCGCCATAACAAAAAAGGGGCTCCGATTAAAATCAAAGCCTGAATTAAAAATAAGGCCTCCGTAGATATATGCATTTTTTACTAAAATTTATAGTTTATTTTTAGCGAACCAAAAACAAACTATACTCCTATAAAAATAGAAATCAAGCCTTTTAATACTTTTGTTTTTTGTGTCTGCTTTTAAGGCCTGCCAATTGCAGGCGGACAGTGCTGCGGTCAATCATTTGCTGCGCTTCAGAAAGGGATTGAGCGTCGCCGGCCTTCTCTTTCATTTCCTGGGCCCGTTTCAAGGCTTTTTCTGCTTCGACTTCAGATATATCCCCGGATGTGTCTACTTCGTCAACCAGGACTTGTATCTGATTATTTAAGACTTCTACCGTACCGCCGTAAATTGCCAAGAATTCACGGTCAGCATCTTTAACTGATTTTTCTTTCCTGATAGCCACCACGCCGGGTGCTGCGACGCTCAAAAGCGGGGCATGCCCGCCATACACGGCGATATCTCCGGCCTTGGTGGGAATCACCGCTTCATATACTTCGTCGTCAAAGTAAACGCCGTGCAAAGTAATTAATTTCAGCCGAATCATTTAACGTCCTTGATGCCGCCCTTCATATAGAACGCGCTTTCCGGCTTCTTATCGTGCTTGCCGTCAAGGATTTCTTTGAACCCGGCGATCGTGTCCTTCAAAGAGACGTATTGTCCGTTGTTGCCGGTAAATTGCTCCGCCACAAAGAAAGGCTGGGTCAGGAATCTCTGGATCCTGCGCGCCCGGCTTACCGTTTGCTTGTCTTCTTCGGAAAGCTCTTCCATACCTAATATGGCGATAATGTCCTGAAGGTCTTTATACCTTTGGAGGATACGCTGGACTTCGCGGGCAACATTGTAATGTTCTTCGCCGACAACTTCCGGATCAAGCAGGGTGCTTGAGCTGTCCAAAGGATCGACGGCCGGGTAAAGCCCAAGCTCGGTCAATGCGCGGCTTAGGGCTATGGTTGAGTCAAGGTGGGCAAAGGCCGTTGCCGGAGCAGGGTCGGTAAAGTCATCTGCCGGAACGAATACGGCCTGAACGGATGTAACCGAACCGGTTTTAGTAGAAGTAATCCGCTCCTGCAACGCGCCCATTTCCTGCGCCAGGTTTGGCTGGTAGCCGACAGCGCTGGGCAGGCGGCCGAGCAAAGCGGATACTTCGCTTCCGGCTTGGGTAAAGCGGAATATATTGTCTATGAAAAGCAATACGTCCTTGCCTTCGTCGCGGAAATTTTCGGCGATGGTCAAACCGGATAAGCCGACACGAAGACGGGCACCGGGCGGTTCGTTCATCTGGCCGAATACCAGGCTTGTTTTGTCTATAACGCCCGAATCCTGCATCTCATGGTACAAATCGTTTCCTTCGCGGGTACGTTCGCCGACACCGGCAAAAACCGAGTTGCCGCTATGGAATTTGGCAATATTGTTAATAAGCTCCTGGATCAGCACAGTCTTGCCCACGCCGGCGCCGCCGAAGAGGCCGACTTTTCCACCCTTGGCGATGGGGCAGATAAGATCGATAATCTTTATGCCGGTTTCAAGAATCTCTATTTTATCGGATTGTTCGCTAAGGGGCGGAGGAGAGCGGTGTATAGATGCTTTTTTGGAGAATGTCCCGGCCTTGCCGTCGATCGGCTCGCCGATGACGTTGAACATCCGGCCCAGCGTATCT
>CAMLDK010000024.1 GCA_946478995.1 uncultured Candidatus Saccharibacteria bacterium
TGATATACCCGGCTACCATACCGCCAAAATAAATGAAGCGTACCAAGCCGGACAGCAAATGAACTTCAAGGAGAGCGGATATCCGAACGGGGGAGTCGGTCTGCTGGAAAAAACCCTCAGCGACAAATTAAATATTAACTTTCATTATTACGCGCTGATCAACTATGGCACAGTCCGGGATATAGTAAGTGCGCTGGACGGTATAAACGTTAAAATCGACAGCAAGGATCCGCGGGGTATATACGACCCTAACTTCCTGCCGCGGGAAGGCGGGGCTTTAAAGCTTAAAAACGGCGAACAGGAAATAAACGCCTCTGAGGCCCTGCGCTTGACCCGGGCAAGAGGCAGTACGTTCGGATCCTACGGCCTAAGCCAATCTGATTTTGACAGGACTAAAAACCAGCAGATCGTAATAAAAGGAATTAAAGAAAAGCTAAGCTGGGGAATATTGCTGGATCCGCGCGAAAACTCCGTTATCTTCAATGCGTTTGCCGACAATATAAAAACTGACGTCAAACTTAATGAAGTAGTGCCGCTTTACAGGCTTTTCAACGATATTTCCGGTGATAAGCTCCACTCGGCCGGCTTTCGCGACGACAAAATCAACCTGCTGGCAAGCTACACTACCCCGACCGGCCAATCCGCGCTTATACCTAACGGCGGGGTCAATGACTACTCAGAAATCCAAAAATATATACAGAACTTGAACAAAAAGTACTAAAGTCCTATCAAAGCTTGCCTATAGCTATTAAAAGAGCCCGGCGCAAAGGTTCGGCCGCCCCCCAAAGAAGTTGGTCGCCGACTACGAATACATTGATATATTCCGGACCGTTATTAAGTTTGCGCAGGCGGCCGACAGCGATGTCCAGGGTGCCGCTGACCGCTACAGGCGTCAGCCGCTTAAGAGTCTCTTCTTTATTATTCGGGACGAAGTCCACCCATTCATTGGCTGAGCTTATGATCTCTTCGATTTCCTGGATCGGCAGATCCTTCTTTAGTTTCATGGTTACGGCTTGGGCATGAGAACGCATCGAACCGACCCGGACGCAAGTGCCATCAACGATAATCCCTTCAGTTCCTAGGATAGAGTTAGTTTCAACCTGTGCCTTCCATTCCTCACGCGACCTGCCGCCATCGGCTTCACTATCGATCCAGGGCAGAACATTGCCCGCGATCGCACCGGGGAATATTGCCTGGGGAAGCTTATTTGACCGTAAATAATCCGACGACCTTCTGTCTATTTCCACCATGCGTGCGGCCGGGTTATCCAGAAAGGCTGAATTCTCAGAAGATAAGCCCTGCATTTGCTTTAAGAGTTCTATGACAGCCTTAGCTCCTGCGCCGGAGACGGCTTGGTATGTAGACGGGTTGGCCCATTCGACCAAATTTTCCCGGAACAGACCGTTAAGCCCCATAAGCATGGTGGAAACCGTGCAGTTTGCCCCTATCAAATCTTTTTTACCTGCTTCTATAGCTTTGCCGATGACATGGCGGTTAAGCGGATCAAGTACCAGAACCGAGTTTTTTTCATAGCGCAAGCTGCTGGCCGAATCAATCCAAAAGCCCGACCACCCTGAATCACGAAGCTTCGGATGAAATTCGGCAGTATATTCGCTGCCCTGGGTAGTTATAATGATATCCTGCCGGGCAAGCAGGCCGAGGTCATTCGCATCGCCAAGAATGGTCTTGCGGGCGTTTACTTCAGGGCCCGGCTGGCCGGGGCGGGAAGTTGACAGAAAACTAAAATCTATATTTTTAAAATCATTCTCGGCGACCATCCGGTCGAAAAGAATAGAACCCACCATACCGCGCTGTCCGACTATTGCCACTTTTGGCTTGGAATTCATCGTTAAATAATAACAATATCTACCTCGCCTGTACATCTGTTACAATAAATAAAATGCCAAGCAAAATTAAAATCGCCAAATTCGGCGGCACTTCATTAGCCAACGCGGATGCAATAAGACAGTCGGCGGAAGTAGCTAAGAACAACAACGTATCGGTCGTAGTCGTTTCTGCCACTGCCGGAACTACGAACGAGCTGCAAAGGCTCGCGGAAATCCTGACCAAAGAACCGTCCATGGAAGCCGTGCGGACAGTCGCGGCGCTAAAAGTAAAGCACGACAAAATAGCCGATGAGCTGGAGCTGTCAGATTCATCAAAACAAAACCTGGGCGAACTTTTCACTCACCTTAACAGTATTGCCTTAAGCATTGTCGCCGGCGATTATGCTTCGGTGCTGAAAGAATTATATCCGCGGATACACCATGTATACCGGCAAAGAATAAAGGATATTCCAAAAAAACTAGACCTCAAACTCCAGACCAATAAATCGCTGAAGTACTATCCGAAACGAATCAACGACCATATCTTATCTTACGGGGAATTCATTTCGTCGATATTTATCAGCGAAGCGCTGAACCAAGCCGGGCTGGAAACCGAGATAGTCGATGCGCGCAAAATCATAAAGACCGATGATAACCATCGTTACGCGACCCCCCTTATAAATGAGATCGGTTTTTACGGCAGAGAGATCCTTAGGCCTAAGCTGAAAGCCGGTAAAGTTATAGTTACCCAAGGCTTCATAGGCATGGCCCCCGATAGCAGCACCACTACCCTCGGTCGGGGCGGCAGTGATTATAGCGCCGCGCTTTTAGCGGAATCCGTGCACGCCGATGAACTTCAGATATGGAGCGACGTGGCCGGAGTCGCGACGGCGGATCCCAGGATAGTTAAAAATACTCTCAAGATCAGCCATCTCACTTTCCAGGAAGCTGCCGAGCTGGCTACGGCCGGAGCGAAGATACTTTACCCGAAGACTATAACGCCCGCCCGGCGGGCCAATATACCGGTTTATGTTGGCAACACCTTCAACCCGGACGAAGAAGGCACCCGCATCGAGAAATCGTCCAGTAAGAAACCGCTCATTACCGCAGTATCCCTTAAAACCAAACAAAGCCTGGTCACACTGACCAGTGAGCGCATGGCCCAGGAATTCGGTTATATGGCTAAGGTATTCGAAATATTTTCAGACCATAAGCTAAGCATAAATCAGATAAGCACCAGCGAGATAGCGGTAGCTTTCACGCTGGACGGGTATATTTCATCCCATGAGAGCATGCTAAGGGAACTCCGGGAAATGGGTGATGTGACTATTGAGAACGGCATGAGCCTGGTTTCTTTAATCGGTAATGATATCAACAACACGCCCGGCCTGGCCGGCAAGATTTTTTCCTGCTTGGAGACAAAAAATAGTAAAATTGCTATCAGGATGATATGCCAGGGAGCCAGCAAGCACAATTTTTGTTTCGTGGTTGAGGGCAAACATGGCGAAGAATCCATCCAAAAACTCCATAAACATTTCATAGAGGAAGGCTAAGATTTGAAAATAGCATTACTGGGAACCGGTAGGACGGGCTCGAAGGTTATAGAGATTGCCGGCAGCGCGCAAGTTGTCGGCTTTGATGAAAATAACCCGCCTACTCTGGAAAAGTTAAAGGAATGCGATGTTGCCATATCGTTTTTACCGGGTCCGGCTTTTATCCAGTATATAGATTTACTCATAGAAAGCGGTTTGCCGGTTGCTGTTGGTAGTACCGGCTTTGATTGGCCGGACGGAATAGACAATAAGCTAAGAGACAATGAATTAACCTGGATTCAAGCGTCAAACTTCGCTTTAGGCATGAACCTGATGCGGGCAATTATACGTTCCCTGTCCAAGGCGCCCAAGCTATTCAACCAGTATAAATTCGACATGGAGGAAATCCATCACATTCATAAAAAGGACTCGCCAAGCGGTACCGCTTTAACTTGGAAAGAGTGGCTGGGACTGGATGTGCAGATATCCGACAAAAGGGAAGGCGATAACCCCGGATTTCATAAACTGACATTGAAAACACCGTACGAAGACATCTCTATCGAACATCAGTCAAAAGACCGTAAGATATTCGCCCAGGGTGCGCTGTGGACAGCCAAACGGCTTTTAGCGGGCGGAATCCCGCCGGGGCTGCATCGCTTAGAAGAGATCATGGACAAGGAGCTGGATTAATGAATAAAGACATAAATACATATCAGGTTTGGACCGCCATTATCACGCCCATGGATAACGACGGCAGCATAGATTATGAAAGCTTGGAAAAACTTCTAAAAGAGCAGGCGGCGGCAGGCAATGCCATCACTATCCTGGGCAGTACAGGGGAAGCGCTTAACATAGATCTGAGCGAGAGAAAACAGGTATTGGATTTTGCCCTCACCTTGAACCTTGAGGTCCCGCTTATGGCCGGAGTCGGCGGTATAAACCTGAACGAACAGTTGTCGTGGGTTGAATATTTGAATAACCTGGATATAGATGCTTATTTACTGGTCGTACCCCTGTACGCGAAACCCGGGATCCATGGGCAGCACGGCTGGTTTAAGGCTCTTTTGGATTTAGCTAAAAAGCCTTGCATGCTATATAACGTGCCGGGCAGGACGGCTAAGAATCTGGAAATAGAGACGGTTGAGATGCTGACCGGCCATTCGAACTTCTGGTCCATAAAAGAGGCCAGCGGATCCGAAGAAGAATTTTCAAAATACCATACCGCCGCACCGAACGCAAAAATGATGAGCGGAGATGATTTGATGCTGCCGGCATTTGCCAAACTCGGGGCGGAAGGCATAGTCTCGGTAGCCAGCAATGTCTGGCCAAAAGCCACAAACATATATGCGGCCAAGTGCCTTGACGGCAGTCTCGACGCAGACTCGGCAGAACTTTGGAGGGAAGCGATAAATGCGCTTTTTGCCGCCAGCAACCCTATTCCGGCAAAGGCGATCCTCCATAAGCTGGGCAGAATAAAATCCGCGGAATTAAGACTGCCTTTGAGCTCTAAGGATATGGCCGGGCTAGATAATCTGGCAAGCTTGAGCGAACGGATCGAAGCTTGGGAAAAGTCTGTCGGCTAGGTTAGGTCCTTAAGCAGCTTCAACACGTCTTCTACCGACGTAAGCTGATACTTCGCTTCAGTCTCCCTGAGACCGACCTTTATGCTGTAGCCGTCGCCGGGAAGGGACCTGAACATATCTTCATCGGTATAGTCGTCCCCGATGGCTAGCGTGAAATCCGGTTTATACTCGGCGATAAGGTCATCCACGACCATGCCCTTATGGGTGCTCTTGGCTTTGACCTCAATCACCTTAGAGCCTGCATGGACTTCGAATTCGCTGCCTTCTAAGATTTCGCTAAGCTTGTTTATTAGATTAGCGCTCCGAACATTTGCCAGCTCGTTTGCGACGTTGCGATAATGCCAGACCAATGAGAAATCTTTAATTTCCACAGCTGCGCCGGGAGTTCTTTCCGCGTACTTATTCATCAGGTCCAATACCTGGGTGCGGTAATCGCGCCAAAACACATCTTGCCTGGACCATTCTCCGTCATTTTTTATCCAGCCGCCGTGTTCAGCCCCAAGAGCTACAGGCAGATCACCGAACCATTTATCTATGACTTTTTTTGGCCGTCCGCTGACAATACAGACTTTCGTACCTCGGTTTTTGCACAGATCGGATATTATCGATTTAATTTTTTGGGTAGGTACGCTTTTTCTATGGTCGTCTGAAAAATCCTTTAGGGTTCCGTCGTAGTCAAGAAATAGCAAGCGTCTTTTAGAATCCTTGAAGTTCTTGGTGATCTTTTTAAGCGAATTCTTATCAAGCAGCTTGCGGCCGTTTTGGTCCTGGGACTCCTTGGTGTCTGTAATGCTAGTTATAAAATCTTCGGCCCATGCATACACATCGTAGAGCTTTAGGCGCTCTTGGATCTTCTTCAGCTCTGCTATCTGTCTTTTTTTAGGGCGCTTCAAGGCATCGACCGTCGCTTCGACTATAGCGTTTATATCATTAGGGTTGACGGTTATAGCTTCCGGCAACTCATCGGACGCGCCGGTCAGTTCGCTCAGTATAAGCGCCCCCGGCTGATTTTGTTTGGAAGCTACATATTCTTTTGCCACCAAGTTCATCCCATCCCTAAGCGGGGTTAAAAGAGCTATATCTGATCTTATGAAAAGGGCGGCTACCTCAAAGAAGGGAAGGTTCTTATACTGATAGGATATAGGCGTCCAGTCTACCGTTCCGTACGCGCCGTTTATACGGCTTATGGTCGTTTCGACTTCTCCTCGAAGATCCTGGTAAATCTCGACATCCGCGCGCGTGGGCACGGCCACGACTATCAGATTTACCTTTCTTCTATACTCCGGGTATCTCTTTAGCAATATTTCAAAAGCTTCGAGCCTGTTTAATATGCCCTTCGTGTAGTCCAGCCTGTCGACCGATAAGATTATCTTTTTATTTTTATAATGGTCGTCAAGTATTTGAAGCTGCTTTTTCACCCGCTTGCCTTTGTGCGCGTCCGCAAATTTCTTATAATCGATGCCTATAGGAAACGCGTCGGCATTGATAAGCCTGTCTTTGTATACAAGCGAGCCGTAAGCATGCTTCAGCCCCAAACCTCTATAGATTGTGCTGAGAAAATGCCGGACGTAATCATATATATGGAAACCGATCAGGTCTGCGCCTAAAATACCTTTTAATATTTCTTTCCCCTGGGGTAAAAGCCGGAAAAGCTCGGAAGACGGAAAAGGAATATGCAGGAAAAACCCGATGCTGCTATCCGGCACTAATGCCCTGACCATAGCCGGCAGCAGCATAAGCTGATAATCGTGTATCCAGATGATACTGTCCTTGTCGGAAGCTTTTTCCACCTCTTTAGCGAACAGCCTGTTAACTTGCCGGTATATCGGCCAGTCCTTATCTTCGTAGGTGGCAAGTGACTGGAAATAATGAAAAAGCGGCCAAATAGTCTCGTTGGAATATCCGGAATAATACCGATCTATTTGGTTCTGGGTCAGAAAAACCGGCAGGAGATTTTGTTTTTTGAAATCCTTGGTAATCTTCTTTTTGTCGCCGGGCGTTAAATCTTCACTAGCTATTCCGGGCCAGCCTATCCATGTAAGTTTATAAGTATCACTTAGGCTGGATACCGCCGTAGACAATCCTCCGGCACTTTTTTTATATATAATCTTGCCGTTTTTCTTGCTAATAGAAAGCGGCAGTCTGTTAGAAACGATTAAAAGTTTTTTGGAGCCTCTCTTTATAGACACCAATATATTATCGCATACTAGTTAAACTGTAACTAACTGCCGATAATCCTAAAACTTATCAGATCCTTTAGTTTGGAAAGCGATTTTTCCGTACCGTCATCGGCTGCCGCCTTATCAAGCTCTATTATCGTATACGCCAGGTCACCGCGGCTTTTATTGATCATCTTCTCTATATTAAGTTTGTGCTTAGCCAGTACTTTGCTGACCTCAGCCACTACGCCGGGTTTGTTCTGATGGATCAGACAAAGCCTGGTCGCACCGTTCCTTGAAAGCACGACATTCGGAAGATTAACGGAATTCCTGATGTTTCCATTCTCCAGATAATCTTTTATCTGATGGGCTATCATTACGGCGCAATTTTCCTCGGCTTCAGCGGTAGAAGCACCCAGATGGGGCAGGGCGATGACATTTTTCTTGCCGATGGTAGTTGCGTTCGGGAAGTCCGTTACATACTTGCCAAGTTTTCCTTGATCAAGCGCAGAGACGACTGTCTGTTCGTCTACTATCTCGTCGCGGGAGAAATTCAGCAAAACGGCAGTCGGTTTCATTATTGCAAGCGTGGTGTTGTCTATTAAGCCTTTTGTTGCCTCCAGCAAAGGTATATGCAGAGTTATATAGTCGGCTTCAGCCAATGCTTCTTCGATGCTGTTAACCTGCCGGACATCGGGGTTCAGCTGCAGCGCATTGTGCACGCTTAATGAAGGATCAAAACCCTTGACCTTCATACCTAAACTAACGGCCGTGTTAGCGACCCTTAACCCGATGGCACCCAAGCCTATTACGGAAAGTGTTTTTCCTCTCAGTTCGCCTCCGGCATATTTCTTTTTGCCGGCTTCTACCTGGGTCTTGATATCGTCTCCTGACAACCCCTTGGTGTAGTCTATTGCGGCATCAATATTTCTGGCGGCGATCAGCATACCGGCAACCACGATTTCTCTCACGGCGTTCGCATTAGCGCCCGGAGCATTGAACACGACCACTCCGCGTCCGCTCATTTTGTCAATCGGTATATTGTTGACTCCGGCCCCGGCCCGGCCGACCGCGACGACCGAATCAGCTATGGGCTCTTCATGGAGGTTGTAAGAACGCAGAACGATAGCGTCCGGACTGGCTTGGTCTTCGCCGACTGAATATTTATCGGTTTCAAATTCCTTTAATCCTAAAGGGGAAATCGTATTGTATGTTCTGATTGAATATTTAGCCATAAGCCTCTTCAAACTCCTTCATATATTTTATTAGTTCGTTCACGCCTTCTTCGCTCATAGCGTTATATATGCTGGCCCGCATGCCGCCGACGCTTCTGTGGCCCTTCAAGTTCTTCAGCCCATTTTCCTCTGCGCCGACTAGGAATTTTTTGTCCAATTCATCATCCGGCAGAGTAAAGACTATATTCATCAGCGAACGCTGGTCTTTTTCTCTGTCATTAGTATAAAAGCCGGTGCCGTCGATATAATCGTATAATTTTGTAGCCTTGCGCTGGTTGACCTGCTGTATCTCTTCGACTCCGCCGCGGGCTAAAAGCCATTTGCACATAAGGCCTGCCAGATACCAGCTATATGTAGGCGGCGTATTAAGCATCGAGCCGGCCACCGATTTGTCGCCCCAGTGCCAGATCATCGGCGTATAATCTCGCGCCTTATCCAAAAGATCGTCCCTGACTATAACCAGGGTCAGTCCCGCCGGGCCTATATTTTTCTGTGCGCCGGCATAGAGCACGCCGAACTTACTGACATCTATCGGCTCGCTTAGAATCATAGAGCTGGCATCGCCGACCAAAGGGACGCTTCCGGTGTCGGGGGTATAATTGAACTTCAGTCCTTCTATGGTTTCATTATTCGTAATATGCACATATGCGGCCGTCTTGGATAATTTCAGTTCGTCTTGCCGGGGAATATAATTGAACGGCTCGGCCTGGGCGGCAATATTCACATCGACATACTTTTTGGCTTCCTTGGCGGCTTTTTTGCCCCAGCTGCCATTAATGATATAGTCTGCTTTTTGACCGGGCTGGGACAGGTTCATAGGGATCGCGGCAAACTGGCCCGTGGCGCCGCCTTGAAGAAACAGGACTTTATAGTTGTCCGGTATGTTCATAAGGGTTCGCAGGTTTTTTTCCGTTTCTTCGGCAATCTCTAAAAATTCCTTGGATCGATGGCTCATTTCCATAACGCCCATACCATGGCCATGCCAGTCATGCATCTCGCTGGCGGCTTGGTCGATCACTTCGTCGGGAAACGCCGCCGGCCCGGCGCTGAAATTGTATACCCTCATTAGTATTTACCCTCTATTACAACGAAATTATATCACAGGGCTTGTTCGTTCAAGTTCCTTGCCAGAACCGTTCACGCGCGGACGATTGTCTGCCTGAGCTGTAAATCATATTTTCGCATCTCTGCAGCCAACCGACCCGGCTCCATTTCGGTTTGAGTTTGGCAAAAACCTTGAACGAAGCGAAACCTGTAAAGCGCTATTGATATGTAGAAAGTAGAATCCTTACCCAACGCCTGGGTAATCAAGCGTGGCGAAATAATCGTCCATTGTTTCGTCGCGCCGGATTTGTTTAACGCTCCCGTCAGCCTTTAGAAGAAGCTCCTTGTGCCGGAGTTTGCCGTTATAGTTAAAGCCCATGGAATATCCATGGGCGCCCGTATCATGGATTACCAGCAGATCGCCGTTTTCCAGCTTTGGCAGGTCACGGTCAGTCTTGCCGGTAAATTTATCATTATTTTCACACAGGCTCCCGACAACCTGCTGGGGAATGGTAGGCATGTTTTCCTTGCCAGGGACGCTTATATGGTGATAGGCGTTGTACATCCCGGGACGCATAAGGTCAGCCATCGTCGCATCAACGCCGACGAACCTATGGTATGTCTCTTTTATGCTTCTGACTCGTGTTACCAGAAACCCGTGCGGTCCGGTCACGAACCGGCCGTTCTCAGTGATTATTCTGAGAGGGCCATAACCGCCTTTAGTTATTATTTCCTCGTGCTTTTCTTTTATGCCGTTTGAAATCCTTGCTAAATCCAGCGGTTTTTGACCGGGCCGGGCCGGTATGCCTAAACCGCCGCCGAAATTCACGAACTCTATTTTTATGCCGGCCTCGTTGTTTAGTTCGATTACCATTTTAAACAGCATCTCCGCGGTCTGGATATGGGCGGTCTCGTCCAGCTCGTTCGACACTACCATAGTGTGCAGGCCAAAGCGCTTTGCGCCCAAACCCTTGGCCCTTTTATATGCTTCAGGCAGCTGAGCAGTGCTCACGCCGAATTTGGCATCTGCCGGGTTGCCGATAGCATTGCCGTCGGAAGTAACTCTATCCGGCCCCGGATTGTATCGAAAGCTTATCAGCTCGGGGAATTTACCGCCAAGCGCGTCCTTCAGCACATCTATCTGGTTTATATCGTCAAGGTTGATGATCGCTCCCAGTTTATAAGCTTCTTCATACTCCTCGGGCGGCGTATTGTTTGAAGTAAACATTATCTGCTCGCCTTTAAGGCCTATGATATTGGATAAAGTGAGTTCCGGCAGGGAGCTGGCATCCGCGCCCATGCCTTCCTGCTTTAAAATCTCCAGCAGATACGGGTTCGGATTGGCTTTTACCGCAAAGTGGTTGATATAGCCTTCTGACCAGCTGAATGCTTCGTTCAGCTCTTGAGCGGTCCGGCGCAATCCAGCCTCGTCATAGATATGAAACGGCGTCTTATACTCGCTTGCTATAGAAGCTATCTGCTCATCTGTGAATGGCAATAGTTTTTTCATATTTTTAGTCTCGTCTTTATTCTTTCCACTGCTTCCTCTATGTCTTCTCGTTTGCCAAAAGCGCTGAGACGGAAAAAACCTTCTCCTCTAGGGCCGAAGCCTGATCCTGGCGTGCCGACGATGTTAGCTTCTTTCATGAGTTTGTCGAAAAACTCCCAAGAATCCAGCCCATCCGGAGTCTTAGCCCATATATAAGGCGCGTTTTCGCCGCCGAAGACTTCCAGCCCGGCAGCTTTTAAGCCGCGCCGGATAATCTTGGCATTTTCCATATAATAATCAATGAGTTTTTGGGTTTCCTCTCGTCCGTTCTTGGACAGAACAGCGATCCCGGCGT
>CAMLDK010000025.1 GCA_946478995.1 uncultured Candidatus Saccharibacteria bacterium
CCGCATCAGTAAAAAATCCAATCAAAAACCCAGGGGACAGCCACTACGAATGGGCATTATTGAGCCACAGCATACTGGGCAGGCCTGAGACAGAAGATATTGCCGTGGGAGACCTAAGGGCCGTAGATAAAATCACGGTCGCTAACCATGCTGCCGGCGGCAATAGCTGGGCGATCAAGAAAGGTGAACTGCCTCGACCGTCAGAAGACGCCGTAAAGCAGGCAAGGTCTGAATTTAGAAAAAGGAAACAAGCCGTTGTCCAGAAGCTGTTGGACGGGGTAGTGGTAGTAGGCGGTTGACGGCTTGAACCTTAAGTTATAGAATCTTGAGTTATGAGCAAACAGATAATTATCATCGAGATTATCCCTCTCGTTAGCGGGTAGCTTGTTAATTGCATTAAGAAATAAGCTCCCGCAAAAAGCGGGAGTTTTTAATTCAGGAGTAATAAATAATCATGAATGGTCCGGAAACCCTAAAACCTCCACAAGGCGACCTTTGGCCGGTTGATACTTCAGACCAAGCACCAAATGGTCCGTTTACTTTTCTAGCCGACCCGGTAGCCAACAGTGTCATCGGCCATATACATCCAGAAGAGGATGCCCGAAGAGAAGAGCTGACCGGCGCGCTCAAACATGAATTTACCAGCAGCGATCCTGAATCTGATTATCATTACCGGCTGCTTATGGGACTGAAGCTTGTAGGCTTTGACCTTAATCCAAAATATGAAAGTGATCCTGCCAACCAGCCGTTGCTGATAGTTGGGGAGGAAGAAACCTTCGATAGGGAGTTTTGGGCCGGACATCGGGATTTTAGATTTATCAGAGGCGAAGACCTTATAAACTACCTGCTGGGCTTTGCTAATAAGAAACTTCTGGAAGAGGCCAATACCTTCCCGCGCGAATTTTCGGCGGGGTTTTCCGAATGGTATTCCAGGCTGGAGGCCGCGGTAAAAGTTGACAAATGAAGCGGCTAAGTTATAAAGTGTTGTCTATGAGCAGATCATTAGAACTCACTGTAATGGTGATTATCCCGGAGGAACGCGGGTAAGCTTAATATTTAAATGAAAATTAAGCCCCGCCCCAAGCGGGGTTTTTAAATTAAGAGGAAAAAATTATGGCAGGAAAAAGATACGCATACTACGACCAAGAAAAACGTGAAGGTACAAGTTGGGGTGAGCCAGACCGCCGGCAAGCCTTACTAAAGGTAGATGGAAGATTAAGACGCCTTTATGAAGATGGTTCGACAGCGGCTGGTATTCTTAGCCCCATAGTTGAAAAACAAGGTGTTGAGATAGGCAGTATAGCTACGCAAGTTCAAATTATTGAAGATCCGGAAACGGATGATGCTGGCACAGCAGAAGCAGCAAATGCAAGCGAACAAAGAGAGGCAGCCTGAAAATGGAAACTTTTGGACCCTACAGTCCGATCACTCAGGCCGGAAATCACTACTACGTGTCGGGCCAGGTGGGAGTGGATCCAAATACTAAAAAGACAGCTTTGGGCGCAAGCAGCCAGACAAAACAGGTAATGAAAAATCTTGAAGTGGTATTAAAATCAAGGAATTTATCTTTGGCTAATTTAGTCAAAACGACCATTTATTTAAAAAACATCCGGGACTTTGAAGACGTAAATAAAGTCTATGAAAGTTTTTTTGACAAGAACTCGCCTAAGCCCTCCAGAGCTTGCGTAGAAGTAAGCAGTCTGCCCAACATAGCCGACAAACAGCTTTTGGTAGAGATAGAGGCGGTAGCTTACAAGGAATAATTATGGAAACAAGCGTAAGACAAACATTGCTGGCTAAAGTTTACGACGTAGCAATCGAATCTCCTCTGGATTTCGCCAAAAAATCCAGCCGGCTTCTGAGCAATAATATTTACCTGAAGCGGGAAGACTTGCAGCCGGTTAATTCCTTCAAGCTGCGCGGCGCTTATAACAAGATTGCTAACCTCAGTGCTGACGAGAAAAAACGTGGAGTCATAGCCGTCAGCGCCGGCAATCACGCGCAGGGAGTAGCTCTTAGCGCACAAAAACTGAATCTTGAGGCAACGATAGTCATGCCGAAGACCACGCCGGATATAAAGGTCGAGGCCGTGAAAAGCTATGGGTCAGAGGTCGTGCTTTTCGGCGATAACTACGACGAAGCATACGAGCATTGTACGCAGCTAGTCGTCGAGACCGGCAAAACATTCATCCACCCCTTCAACGATCCTTTCGTAATAGCAGGTCAGGGAACGATCGGCAGGGAAATAGTAGAGCAGCTTCCTGACGTGGAATATATCTTCATACCTGTCGGCGGCGGCGGTCTGATAGCCGGGATAGCACAGTATGTAAAAAACCTTAGCCCGAACGTACAAATTATCGGAGTCGAACCGGCCGATAGCAATGCCATGCAGCTCTCGCTTCGCCAGGATCAAGTCGTGGAACTGAGTGAAGTCGGCATATTTGCCGACGGAGTAGCCGTGAAAAAAGTCGGCGACCTAACCTTTGATATCGCTCAGAATTTTGTGGACGAAGTCATAACGGTCAGCACCGACCAAATATGCGCGGCTATAAAGACCGTGTTTGAAGAAACCAGAAGCATAGTAGAGCCGGCCGGAGCTTTAGGCATGGCCGGAATCTACAAATATGCTGCCGGTAATGATTTAAAAGGCAAGAATTTAGTAGCCATAAATTCCGGAGCGAATATGAGCTTTGAGAAGCTGCAGTTCGTTTCGGAAAGAACGCTCGTCGGGTCAGGCAGGGAGGCTTTGTTTTCAGTTGAATTGCCGGAAAAGCCAGGTGCGCTTAAAAAATTCTGCTCGGAAATAATCCAAAACCACAATATAACCGAATTCAATTACCGGCTGTCATCCAGAGATGGAGCGAACATTTTCGTCGGGATCAGCCTTTCGGGACCTGAAGACAAGAAAAGATTCATAAGTCTGATGAAAAATAAGAGCTACAACCATACAGACATGAGCGATGATGACATAGCCAAAGACCACATACGGCATATGATCGGCGGCAAAACCAACCTGGTAAAAAACGAAAAAATCTATGAAGTAATTTTCCCTGAGAGGCCGAACGCACTCAGCGATTTTTTAGAGAATCTAGCAAAAGTAAGCAATATAAGCTTATTCCACTACCGTGGTGTCGGGGCGGATGTAGGGAGAGTTTTAGTCGGGTTTGAAACAAACGATACGAATAGCTTAGAAAAAATATTCAAAAAATCAAAAATGAACTTTATGCCGATAGAATCCGTGGCTACAAAAATATATCTTTGACCATATTACGGGCCGTATCGCATTGTCAGGCAATCTGAAAAGTGTTATATTCCCCTCATGCAACTAAGTAACAAGCAGCAATGGTTTAGCTATTATCCATTTAGCCCGCGGGCGATGGCTGCTTATTACTTGACTAAAAAATTTTAGCAAATAAGCCAAAAAGAAGCGCCGCCGCCCGCACTTACGGAGCGGTTTTTTTATTTTAAGGTTAAAGGAGAAGAAATGAATACGCCAATTAGGCAAAAAGACGATATACTAATCTGTAGTACAGCCAATGTAAAATCATTATTAAGCAGAAGTATAAATATGCCAGATAATAAACTCATAAATACCCGGGTATTAGACGTAATATCAATAAGCAGTCCGAACGAGGTTATAGCCGAACTGCCGCAGTCCGAGAAGTCTGAACAGACGGTCTTGGAATCCCGCAAAAAGATAACCGATATAATTCATCAGAAAACCAAGCAGCTGCTAGTGGTCATTGGCCCATGTTCTATACATGACCCTAAAGCCGCTATCGAATATGCGAAGTGGTTGAAAGGCCAAAGGGAAAAGTATGGCCGGGACCTGGAAATAGTAATGCGTACATACCTTGAGAAACCAAGGACGACCGTAGGCTGGAAAGGCATTATCAACGATCCGCATCTGGACGGATCGGCGCATATGGACGAAGGGGTAAGGATAGCCCGCAAGCTTCTGCATGACATCACTTCGCTTGGCGTACCGGTAGCCACAGAACTCTTGGATATCCGGACGCCCCAATACGTAGCAGATCTGATTTCGTGGGGAGCTATCGGCGCCAGAACCATAGAAAGCCAGCTGCACAGAGAATTGGTTTCCGGCGTGTCATTCCCGGTCGGGTTGAAGAACGGTACTGCCGGCGGCGTACAGATAGCAATAGATGCCATGGATACCGCCGAGAACAAACACAATTTCATAGGCATAGATATGGACGGGCATACGGCTATCATAAAGACCAGCGGCAACAAGGATACTTTCTTGATCTTAAGAGGCAGCAAACTGGGACCTAACTATTCCGCCGATGCCGTAGCTGATGTTATAGAACTCCTCAAGCGGGCCGGGCAGAGGACCGCCTTGATGATAGATTGCTCTCATGCGAACAGCGGCAAAGATTACCGCAAGCAGCCGGTGGTAGCTAAAGATGTAGCTTCGCAGATAGCCGCGGGTAACAGTGACATAATCGGCAACCTGGTAGAAGGCAGCCAGCCTATAGGCGACGGAAAAGATCTCGAATATG
Organism: uncultured Candidatus Saccharibacteria bacterium; assembly: GCA_946478995.1. The sequence goes on from CAMLDK010000025.1 coordinate 4,521, forward strand.
GCAAGAGTATCACTGACGCCTGCGTGAACTTGGCGGACAGCGAAAAGATTCTTGCAAATCTGGCCGAAGCAGTCAGATCCAGGGGTTAGACGGTCCATGGCAAAAGAGAATAAATCCGGCATTTCAAAAGACCAGTACACAATATCCGAGCATTTCATCAAAACAGACGACGGCTTGCATAAGCTTTATGTCCAAAAATGGGGGAATCCCAAAGGCAAACCGATACTGTTCCTGCACGGCGGGCCGGGCGTAGGCTCGCGGGATAAGTTCAAAAATTTGTTCAATCCCGGAAAGCACATGGTAGTTTTTCTGGATCAACGCGGAGCGGGAAATAGCGAACCCTATGGCGGCCTTAAAGAGAACACTACTCCGAAGCTGGTAGAAGATATAGAACTCGTTCGGGAAAAGTTAGGCATAACCAAATGGCATGTACATGGGACTTCCTGGGGCTCTACCCTTGCTCTTTGCTACGCGATCAAGCATCAGGACAAAATCAAATCAATGATCATCGGCGGGATCTGGCTATGCACCAAGGACGAGATCGACTGGCTGGTAGAAGGACAATACCGGATGTTCTATCCCGACGCCTGGGAAAGGTTTAATAAGCTAAATCTTAGGAAAGGCGAGATAGACTTTTTTGCTTACAGCTCCGCTTTCATTCAATTTTACCGTCTGGACGACCGTTATTATCCGCTTGACAGGGAAAAATACGATGACACGCCGCTTAAGATCGAGTTCGAATACTTTAAACACAATGTCTATTTGCCGAAAAATTATATATTGGACAACGCGGATAAAATAAAAGTGCCGGTTAAGATCGTGCAGGGCCGGTACGATTTCGTCACCCCGCCCAAAGCTGCCTACGACCTGCACAAGAAACTGCCGGACAGCGAAATTTTTTGGACGGTCGCCGGACACTCTACGAGCGACAGGGGCAACTACGATACGATCGTCGCCTTGCTGTCCCAGGTGTCATGAGCTGGCAAAAACAAGATAAAGATAAACCCTTATTTCCGGATTTGATCTGGAGCCGTCCGGAAAATAAACGTTATGCCGGCAAGCTTTTAATCATCGGCGGGCAGGCAAGCGAATTCCAGAATATATCATCAGCCTATTCCTTCGCGAAAGAGGCCGGGGCGGGCACTGTAAGAATTTTGATGCCGGATAGTTTGCGAAAAATTACCGGAAATATCGAGGGAGCTGAGTTTGCCCCAAAAAATTATAGCGGCGGTTTCGCAAAAACCGCTCTGGCTCAATTCTTCGACTTAAGCGAATGGGCGGATCACGTACTTTTAGCAGGCGACTTCGGCAAAAACAGCGAAACAACCGTAATCTTAGACGGATTTTTACTAAAAAACCCGGGAGCAACAACTATTTCTCAATACGCACTTGAATCTATAGGAATAAATTTCAGCCAGCTTCTCAGGATGCCCCTTACCCTGGTAATAAACAGGGAGATTTTCCAAAAAATAGGTAAGGCGGCCGGGACCCATGTACCTATAACTTCATTGACGACATATGAAACCATGGGAGAAATTATTCAAACTATTTCAGCCGGCGCAAAAGTAAATTTAGTTATAGAGGACGAAGAACATATTTGGGCAGCCGCAAAAGGCAACATAGTTTCCACGAGGTCAAAGCCTGTAGATATGAACGCCTTGTCGGCTTACTGTGCCGTCTGGCAGATGCAAAACCCGGGTCGGCCTTTAGAATCATTAGCTACGGCAGCTCAGCAATCACTTGCTTGAACGAGTTTTCGGAAAATTTTTAATCAAAGCTACTACCGCAATCAAGCCCCATACGATTTCCAGCGCAAAAGTCGGCCACGCCCGGTGAACAAATACATTAACGCCTATGAAAATAGCTCCGAAGAGATTCATTAAAATATAAGGATTAGCCTTGGGTTTCAGCCGTTCGGTACTGACCAGAAAATATGCCAGTACAATTAAAACCATGCCTATCCAACCGATAATTTCTACTATCATTTATCTAATAATACCAAACAAGCAAGCTTTACGTGGTGCCGGAGGAGAGACTCGAACTCTCACGGATTGCTCCACACGATTTTGAGTCGTGCGTGTCTACCAATTCCACCACTCCGGCTCGTCGAAATAACAGGGTAATTATAGTACAATTAAGTTAGCCATACCAGTTATGGCATAGTTTATTTATGGATAATAACGACAAAAAACCTGAGGACAAAGTCAAACTTCAGCAAGAAGAAGCTGCTAATCTGGTGCGCGAAAAAATAAATCGCATTCATGCGAGCGAGCCGAATGCCAAAGAAGAGATCAAAGAGATCACCAAAATCACCGAGCAGCACAGACAAATGTCCCGGCATCAACAGTTTTTAAGCAAGCTGAGCGAATCCGGCATGAGTCTGGCGGATATACAGGCTGCCTGGCACAAGTATTACCAGCAGCTTTCGGATGAAGGCAAGCATGAGGTTTGGAATGAATTTTACGCAGAACATCAAAGGCGCAGGAACAAGGCGAAAACAGACGCTACCCAACGAGCCCGGGCGAAGAGCGCAGACACAACAGCTCCTGAGCCGGCCGGCCCCCGCATCCAAGACCTGGGCAAGCCTCAGGCCAAACCCGGGGCGGTGATCGGCCAGCCGATAAAGACCAGCCCTGTCAAAAAAAATATTTTGCGCACTATTTCAAAACGCGCAAAAAAAAACGGTAAAAAATCCCCCTGGCATTCCCTGATTTTCGGACTAAGCGTAGGTCTGGTGACAATGCTGATACTGCTGTTCAGCTTTTTTAACGAAAGGTTTATAACCCCTTTCATCAGGCCCAGCCACAACGTAGGAGCAACGCCGATAATAGTTGATCCCAGCCAAGCAGGCAACATAGGGCCGGAACCAAGAATAATCATACCCAAGATAAATGTTGAAGCCCCGGTAGTATTTGACGAACCAAGCATAGATGAAGACAAAGTTCAAAAAGCCCTGGAGAGAGGAGTAATACACTATGGCATTACCTCGGACCCGGGAGAAAACGGCAATTCGGTAATTTTTGGGCACTCATCCAGCAACATTTTAAACAGCGGGGAATATAAGTTCGCTTTCCTCCTGCTGAAAAGCCTGGAAAAAGGTGATACGTTCTATGTTCAAAAGGACGGCAAGCGCTATGTTTATAAGGTCTATAACAAATTTATTACCAGTCCGGATGATATTTCCGTACTCGACCCGCCAAAAGACAGGAAGGCTATATCAACGTTAATAACCTGCGACCCGCCCGGATTTTCTACCAACAGACTTATCATCCAGGCCGAACAGATCTTTCCCGATCCGGCCACGAACACTAAAAGCTCGGTCGGCTCAAAGAACAACGGGTCTGAGCCTAGCCAGCTGCCGAGCAACTCCAAATCCCTATGGAACCGCATAACCGACTGGTTTTAAAAAGAAATAAAATGAGTAAGCTCAACCGGGAAAATGTCAAAGGAAATCTACTGATGCTTCTCGTAGTAGCTTCGATAATCGGCTGCGGCGTGTGGGCGTTTAATGCATTATCAAGCCCGGAACCCGAAGCTACCTGCGAAGATGTAACGAGTATTGATTACGATTCGGACAATGACGTTATTTGTACGAGGTTAGACGGCACCACGTTTTACACTAATTACGAAGAGGGAAGAAAAGCCGATCCTGACTTCTAGCTTAACATCTGTTTATTTGACTAAACAAGATTTTTATATTAAAATAAATATATGAGTTTCGAGGTTGCTACCACCAACGGTGAAGTTTTTACAGGTGGATTTTTTAGTGCTGACACAAGTCGTATTATGCTTGGAGATTTGCCTGTAATTACGATGAAACAGTTTTGCGAATTTTCTACTGAGGTGTTACTGGAAGCAATACCTCAACTGGACGGGCATGTACTTGAGGAAGTTCAAGAACATATAGCTTTCGCCCAAAGCGGCATTGAAGGAGCAGCTGAACGGGAGGATAGCAACCCTTATACTGGCTTTGAATCAATTGATGTATTAATGGCAGCCTTTGATAAAGCAAAAAAAGAAGGCAATCAGAGGGAAGCGGAAGACGCCAGCGAGGCTGCAACTATGGCTATGAGCGAGATATTCGGCAATTTTTGCGTCCTTTACGAAGAAAACCCTTTTGTATTTCGAGACGGGCTAGTAGCTATAGGCGACCAGTACGAAGTCTCCGTAGATGAATTTGCCAGTTTCACTGCCAGCTATTTAAGAGGCGGGTTTTTAGGTTGGGGTTCGCATGGAGTCCCTGATTATGCTGCTAGGGCAGTCGAGCAGTTAGTACAAGCTGCCGGGCAAAACGTAGAGAGAGGGTAATTTAACTAAACTATAGTCCCTGGACTATTCTAAGTAATTGGTCGCTTGAGAAATTATTTGCTCCGTCCAGCCGGTACCAGATGCCATCGTCCAGCCAAGTGGCGGATTTTTTGTCATCATAAAGATAAACTATCCGGCCGTTTTGATCTATCCTCTCATAGTCGCTGCCGGCAGGCAGAACATAGTTGTTTAACAGCGAGTCGGAGTTCCACTGGCTCGGCATCTGGGTAATTTGGTAGTTTTTATTATCCGCTCCCGAACTGTAGTTCATAGTTACGATTCCGCTGTCGGTTTTCAAATCTTTTTCCAAACTATAGCCGCTGGGGGCATAGCCGGGCAATGTAGCGGCAAATCCGGCCTTATTGCCGGCCATCTTAACTTGGACGAATGGAATCGCCTGATAAACGGCAAAACCGATAAGCGCAATTGAAGTAAAGCTGGCAAGCGCATAGGCCAGCTTTCGGGATTTTCTTGACTTTATTTTACTGCCTGCGAAAACCTCCAGATGCGATTCTGCGGACTGGACAGCGTCTTCCAGCTTGCCGGCAAGCTGTTCGACTTGGTTCGCTATATTATGCGCCGATATTTCCCGAAGCGGAGCCGGCATTGCCGCTACGGGCAAGGGCTTGGCGGTGAAAGTTATATCTGCTCTTCGCTTAGCCTCCGATTTCGAAAACTTCGTTACGGCGGAACTCTTTTGTATATGCCTGGCGCGCCTGGCGCGCTCTCTTCTCAGTTCCTGATATAAACCCACCCTGGCGGCTGGCTTATGTTCCGACGCGGGCTTGTGCCTACGCCTTCTGACAGATGACCTCATCAAAGTTTTAGATTTTTCAACTTTATGACGACGGATATCATGTTCTCTCGTAATCTTATGCGGCTTGGCTTGGCTCTTCACCTCTATTTTTTTACCGCTGCCGATAACGTCAAAGCTTTTTGGCTCGGGCCGCACGGCCGGCGCATAAGACAGAACCCTGCCTGTTCGGCTATCATATTTTTTTCCGTTAAATTCAATTATCGAAGCCATCTTACTAGTTTTTGTTATCTCTAATACTTATGTTTATATTTTCTATTCTAAAACGGTGGTAGACAATAGTAAAGGTCTTTTTGTACCCGGAAAAACCTATATAATTAGAAGCTGGATGAATATAAACTCCTTTATCAAACAAACATGGACTTCCTAGACCCGAAAAAAAAGCGTTCGCGCCAGGTCAGGCTGCATATCGGACACGGCCTTATGGTGCTTCTAGTTGCTATAACTACTTATCTTTTGGTACATTATGCGTATGGGATCAGGTATAACCAGGAAACAGGTGAGATCGTCCAGGACGGCCTGGCTTATATAGACAGCGCTCCTGACGGGGCGCAATTGAGCATTGATGGAAAATACTATGACGATACCAACACCAGGGTATCCCTGCCGGAAGGCGACTATACGATAGATATTACAAAGGACGGCTACAGACCCTGGCACCACAGTCTTCACCTGGAGGGCGGGGAAGTTGAGCGCATAACATACCCGGCCTTGTTTCCGAACAGCATCACCCCTTCATCTTTGAATGAATTCGCCGGCAAGGTTAGTTTTGCGACCCAAAGCCCGGACAGACGCTGGATAATAATCGCCCAAGAAAACGATCTGGGCAAACTGACCCAGTACGACCTGAACGAGAGAACCAACGAATTACCGCAATCCAAAAACCTTGATCTGGACAGCGGTCTTCTTACAGGTGCAAGCGGGCAGCACACCCTGAAGCTTGTCGAGTGG